>DASUON010000116.1:0-8422 GCA_036276615.1 Burkholderiaceae bacterium | reverse complement strand
GCAGCGGCACGCGGATCAGGTCGCCCTGGCTGGCTGGGTTCAGGCCCAGATCGGACTCGCGAATGGCCTTTTCGATCTTGGCCCCCATGCCTTTTTCCCAGGGCGCCACACCGATGGTGCGGGCGTCCAGCAGCGACAGGTTCGCCACTTGCGACAGGGGCAGCATGGAGCCGTAGTAATCGACGTGCACGGTGTCCAGGATGGCCGGGTTGGCTCGTCCGGTGCGGATCTTGGTCAGGCTGTTCTTGAACGCCTCCACCGACTGTTGCATCTTGTGCTCGATGGTGGACTTGATGTCTGCGATGCTCATGCGGTCACCTTGAGGGACAAAAACAAAACGGTTCAGACGTGAACCAGGGTGCCTTCATCGGCCCCCAACACCACACGGCGCAAGGCACCGTGCTTGAAAATGCTGAACACCTTGATGGGCAGCTTCTGGTCACGGCACAGCGCGAACGCCGTGGCGTCCATGACCTGCAAATTCTTGGCCATGGCCTCGTCAAAGGTGATGGTGGCGTACCGCGTGGCCGAGGGGTCCTTTTTGGGGTCGGCGGTGTACACCCCATCCACTTTGGTGGCCTTGAGGACGATTTCAGCACCGATTTCCGCGCCACGCAACGCTGCAGCGGTATCGGTCGTGAAAAACGGGTTGCCGGTGCCTGCGGCAAAAATCACCACCTTGCCCTCTTCGAGGTACTGCAAGGCTTTGGGGCGGACATAGGGCTCCACCACCTGTTCGATGGCAATGGCCGACATCACCCGGGCCACCAGGCCCGCTTTTTCCATGGTGTCGCCCAGCGCCAGAGAGTTCATGACCGTGGCGAGCATGCCCATGTAATCGGCCGTGGCACGGTCCATGCCCACGGAACCACCCGCCACCCCGCGGAAGATGTTGCCCCCGCCAATGACCACCGCCACTTCAACGCCCAGACGGGTCACATCCGCAATCTCTTCCACCATGCGGACAATGGTGGCCCGGTTGATGCCAAAGGCATCGTCACCCATCAGGGCTTCACCAGAAAGTTTGAGGAGGATGCGTTTGTAGGCGGGCATGTGTCGATGGGTCTGGGTGCGGATGAATCTGAATTTACACGATCCCGCCGGGCCTTCAGGCACCGGCGGAACAGGGAAAGGGCCGATCAGGCGCCCTTGGCAGCGGCCACTTGGGCAGCCACTTCAGCGGCGAAGTCGTCCACTTTCTTCTCGATGCCTTCGCCCACCACGTACAGGGTGAAACCCTTGACGGTGGTGTTGGCGGCTTTGAGGTACTGGCCCACGGTCTGCTTGCCGTCGGCGGCCTTCACGAACACCTGGTCCAGCAGAGAGACTTCCTTCAGGTACTTCTGAACGGAGCCTTCGACCATCTTGGCCACGATGTCGGCGGGCTTGCCGGATTCGGCAGCCTTTTGCTCGGCCACGGAACGCTCCTTGGCGATCAGGTCAGCAGGCACGTCGGCGCTGGACAGCGACACGGGCTTCATGGCAGCGATGTGCATGGCGGTGTCCTTGGCGGCGGTTTCGTCACCGTCGAACTCCACAACCACGCCGATGCGGGTGCCGTGCAGGTAGGACACCAGCTTGGAAGCACCGCTGTAACGCTTGAAGTGGCGGAAGCTCATGTTCTCGCCGATCTTGCCGATCAGGCCCTTGCGCACTTCTTCCAGGGTGGGGCCGAAGCCGTCTTGGCTGTAGGCCAGGGCGCCCAGGGCTTCGATGGACTCGGGGCTGTTCTTGGCGGCCAGCTCGGCGGCGGCCTTGGCCAGGGCCAGGAAGCTGTCGTTCTTGGTGACGAAGTCGGTTTCGCAGTTGACTTCGATCATGGCACCCGTGGTGCCTTCGATGAAGCTGGCGACCACGCCTTCGGCGGTCACGCGGGATGCGGCCTTGCCAGCCTTGGTGCCCAGCTTGACACGCAGGATCTCTTCAGCCTTTGCCAGATCGCCATCGGCCTCGGTCAGGGCCTTCTTGCACTCCATCATGGGGGCGTCGGTCTTGGCGCGCAGTTCAGCGACCATGCTTGCGGTGATAGTTGCCATTTTTCTCTCCAGAGACAAGGGTGAACGCACAGGCGTCACCCGATTTGATTGAAAAAAAGGGGCTCAGCGAGCCCCCTTGCATGACGGGAACCGGCCTCAGGCGGCGGATTCTTCGTTGACTTCGACGAACTCGTCGCTGTCACCCGACACGGCCTTGACCACATCGTTCACGGCGTTGGCACGGCCTTCCAGGATGGCGTCGGCAATGCCACGTGCGTACAGTTCCACGGCCTTGGCGGAGTCGTCGTTGCCGGGAATAACGTAGTCGATGCCTTCTGGAGAGTGGTTGGTATCCACCACGCCCACCAGCGGAATGCCCAGCTTCTTGGCTTCGGCCACGGCGATCTTGTGGAAACCCACGTCGATCACGAAGATGGCGTCAGGCAGAGCGGCCATGTCCTGGATGCCGCCGATGTCTTTTTCCAGCTTTTCCATCTCGCGGCTGAACATGAGCTGTTCTTTCTTGCTCATGCTGTCCAGACCGGCTTCCTGCTGGGCTTGCATGTCCTTCAGGCGCTTGATGGAGGTCTTGACGGTCTTGAAGTTGGTGAGCATGCCGCCCAGCCAACGGGTGCTGACGTAAGGAACGCCGGCACGGGTGGCTTCGGCCACCAGGATGTCACGGGATTGACGCTTGGTGCCGACCATCAGGATGGTGCCGCGATTGGCGACCAACTGACGAACGAACTTTTGGGCGTCTTCGAACATCGGCAACGTCTTTTCGAGGTTGACGATGTGAATCTTGTTGCGATGGCCGAAGATGTACGGGGCCATCTTGGGGTTCCAGAAGCGGGTTTGGTGACCGAAGTGGACACCGGCTTCCAGCATTTCGCGCATGGAGACTGCCATGATGAGGTCTTTCTGAGGTTGGGTCTGAAGCCAGAACTGACCCGAAGCGCAGAGAATGTGTAAGCCCTGCGGTTCAGGCACCTGATGTGTCTGGCCTGCGATTGTTCCGCTCCAAGCACACCATGTGCCGACAGCAAAACCCCACGAGTATACCAAGTCAAACCCATGAGAGTCCGGGTCACCGCCTGCACCGAGCCCCTGCCCCTGTTCGACGCCGCTGCCACCCGGCACATGGAACAGCTTGCCACGCAGGGCCTGCCCCCTCACACGCTGATGCAACGTGCAGGCCAATCCGTGGCCGACATGGCGCGGGCCGTGGCCCCGCATGCACGCCACATCTGGATTGCCTGCGGCCCCGGCAACAACGGCGGCGATGGCTTGATGGCCGCTGCGCTGCTGCAGGCGTGGATGCAGGCCAAGGGCGGCCAGCTCACCGTGACCTTGCACGCCCACCCCGAGCGTTTGCCGCCCGACGCCCGCTGGGCCCTCGACCAGGCCCGAGCGGCCGGCGTCCAACTGTCCGACGCCCCGCCGGAACACTGCGACCTGGTGATTGATGCGCTGCTTGGCCTGTCCAACCAGGCGCGTCCGCCCTCTCCCGCCGACCCCCACGGTTTGACGCAAGCGCTCAGGCGCATTCGCCAGGTCGGCAACACCCTGTTGTGTGTGGACACGCCCAGCGACCTGGACGCCTTTCGTGGTTCAATAACCATAGCTGAAACAGCAATCAATGAAAGCGCAACAAGCATTTTTTGCTTGACATTTTTAACGCTCAAGCCTGGGCTTTTCACAAACCACGGGCGAGATTTGGCGGGCGAGGTTTGGTGGGACGACCTGGGGGTGACACCCTCCAGCGCCACCGAGCCCGCGGAGGTCAGGCCATGCGCACGGTGGATGCCCCCTGCAGCAACCCCGGCACAGCACCCACCACGCCATGCCTCCCACAAGGGCACGGGCGGTGATGTGTGGGTGCTGGGTGGCCAATGCGAGCGCGGGGGCGCCCACATGCTGGGCGCCGCGCTGCTGGCGGCCCGCGCTGCCCTGCAGGGTGGCGCGGGCCGGGTGTATGTGGCCCCGCTGGACCCCGACAACCAGCACACTGTGGACCCCGGCCAGCCCGAGTTGATGTTTCGCCACCTGGACCTGCCCCACGCCACCCGCCACGGCTTGCCTGCGGGCGTGTGGGTGGTGGGGTGCGGCGGGGGCGAACATGTCAAACCCTGGCTGCCCGTGGTCTTGTCCAGCCCTCACTCCCTTGTGCTGGATGCCGACGCCCTCAACCACCTCAGCCAGCAACCTTCACCGCAGGCCGCGCTGGTGCAACGCGGCCGTCAAGGAGCGGTCACGGTGATCACCCCACACCCCCTGGAAGCCGCCCGACTGCTGGGCACCACCACAGGCCAAGTGCAAAACCAACGGTTGGAAGCCGCACAAACCCTGGCCGAACGCTGGGGGTGCGTCTGTGTACTCAAGGGCAGCGGCACCGTGGTGGCCGCCCCTGGGCAAATGCCCTGGATCAATGGCACAGGCAACGGCAAGCTGGCCACCGCAGGCACAGGGGACGTTCTGGCGGGTTTGCTGGGTGCCCTGCTGGCCCGCGCCATGCAGGGGTTGAGCAACCCTGACAACGCCTGCGCCACAGCCATGAGCGCGGCGGCGCAGGCCGTGGCCCTGCATGGCCGCGTGGCCGACGAATGGCAGACGCCCCCGCGGCTCACTGCCAGTGCGCTGGCGCAAGCCTTTGGGTGAACACGGCCTTCAGGTCCGCTTCACCCAATCAGCATCAACGCCACCTGAACCAGCACCAGCAGCACCAGCCCCGACAGGTCCACGCCACCCACAGGCGGAATGATCCGCCGCAGCGGCGCCAGCCAGGGCATCAACAGGCGGCTGAGCCACCCTTGCACCGGTGAATACGGCTGAACCCAGGACAACACCGCGTGGGCCAGCACCAGGTACATCAACAACCGCAGGGCCGTCACCAGCAACAGCTTGAACGCCAACCACACCGTGGTGACCCAGACCAAAGACACATCCAGGCCATGGACACCCATCCCCATGTTCAGGATCCACTGCCACAGGATGGCTTGCACCAGAACCAACAGCACCGCCGCCGTCACGCTGGCCACATCCCAACGTGAGCGTTGCCAAGCGGGGGGCAACAGACGCCGCAGCGGCATCACCAGCCAACCACTCACCGCCAGGATGAAAGGCCCGGGTTGCTGCGCCATGCTGATGCGGGCGTGGTTGAGCCACGCACGCAACAAACACGCGCCCACCAGCACCAGGAACACCAAATCCAGCAAAAACATCAACACATTCATGCACCGACTCCACAGGCTCAGGCGTCAGCCCTTGCGTTTGCGCGACTTGCCCGATGCCGCCCCACCCACCCGGGAGGGCGACCGGGAAGACGTTTTCTTGTCTGCCCGTTTCGCCCCATTGCGCGGGGAAAACGGCTCTTCGGGCACCGCCTCACCCCCCTCTGCCGCCACTCGACGCGTGGGCTTGCCGCCCTGCCCTTGCTTGTCACGGCGGGCCGATGCCCAGGCATCGTCCTGCTCGCGAACCAGCCGGAAGTCGATCCGCCGACCATCCAGGTCCACGCGGCTCACCTGCACCTGCACACGGCTGCCCAACTGGTAGCGAATGCCCGTGCGCTCACCCCGCAGCTCCTGGCGGGCCTCCTCGTAGCGGAAGTACTCGCCACCCAGTTCGGTGATGTGGACCAGACCTTCGACGTACATGGCATCCAGCGTGACAAACACACCAAAACTGGTCACCGCCGACACCACACCACTGAACTCCTCACCCAGGTGCTCACGCATGTAGCGGCACTTCAGCCACGCCTCGACATCGCGGCTGGCCTCGTCGGCCCGACGCTCGTTGGCACTGCAATGCAAGCCCGCAGCCTCCCACCCCAGCACCTCCCCCGACACACGCTGGGTGGACTTGTGCGTTGCGTCTGCCGACTTGGTAGCGACCTTGCGGCTCAACTTCTGGTGATGCTCCCCCGGCACCGGCAAGGCCGGCAACCGATAGGTCGAACTCGCCAGAATGGCCTTGATCACCCGATGGACCAACAAATCCGGGTAACGCCGGATGGGGCTGGTGAAGTGCGTGTACGCCTCAAAGGCCAAGCCGAAGTGTCCACTGTTGTGGGGGCTGTAGATGGCCTGCTGCATGGAGCGCAACAGCATGGTGTGGATCTGTGGTGCATCAGGCCGATCCCGGGTGCTGAGGGCAATGTGCTGAAACTCACCCGGCTTGGGTTGATCGCTCAGGGACGCCTGCACACCCACCGATTTGAGGAAGGCGCGCAGGGTTTCCAGTTTTTCGGGGGTGGGGCCTTCGTGCACCCGGAACAAGCCCTGGTGTTTGGACTGCGCAATGAACTCGGCCGAGCACACGTTGGCCGCCAGCATGGCTTCTTCGATCAGCCGGTGCGCCTCGTTGCGCACCCGGGCCACGATGCGCTCGATGCGCCCGGACTCGTCGCAGACGATTTGTGTCTCGGTGGTGTCGAAATCCACCGCACCCCGCCGCTGTCGAGCCCCCAAAAGAGCCCGGTACACGTCTTGCAAATCCAGCAAATGCGGCACCAGCGCCTTGCGCTGCGCCGCCTCGGGCCCCCGCGTGTTGGACAGGATGGCCGCCACCTCGGTGTAGGTGAACCGGGCATGGCTGAACATGACCGCCGGGTAGAACTGGTAGGCATGGACATCGCCTGTCGCGGTGACCAGCATGTCACACACCATGCACAGTCGCTCGACGTCGGGGTTCAGTGAGCACAAGCCGTTGGACAGCTTTTCCGGCAGCATGGGGATGACGCGCCGCGGAAAGTACACGCTGGTGGCACGGTCGTAGGCATCGACGTCGATGGCCGAACCGTTTTGCACATAGTGGCTGACGTCGGCAATGGCCACCAACAGACGCCACCCCTTGCCCCGCCCCACACGGGCAGACTGGGCAAACACGGCATCGTCAAAGTCACGGGCGTCTTCCCCGTCAATGGTCACCAGAGGCACATCGCGCAAATCCACCCGGTTCAGCCGATCTTCGGGTTGCACCGAGTCGGGCAACGCCCGCGCTGCGCCCAAGGTCGATTCGGAGAACACATGCGGCACCCCGTATTTGCGCACCGCAATTTCAATCTCCATGCCCGGGTCATCCACCTCCCCCAGCACCTCGACCACTCGGCCGACGGGCTGGCCATACAGTGCGGGCGGCTCGGTCAGCTCGACCACCACCACCTGCCCCGCCTTGGCCTTGGACAGTGCGCCCTTGGGCACCAGGACATCTTGTCCGTAACGTTTGTCTTCAGGTGCCACCAGCCACGCCCCACCTTCTTGGAGCAGGCGCCCGATGATGGGTTTCTTGGATCGATCCAGGATCTCGGTGACACGCCCTTCAGGGCGGCCACGTCGGTCACTGCGCACGATGCGGGCCTTGACCCGATCCTGATGCAGCACCGCACGCATTTCGTTGGGGGGCAGATAGATGTCCGGCGCACCGTCATCGCGGGTCACAAAACCGTGACCATCTCGGTGACCGAGCACGGTGCCCGTCACTTCATCCAGGTAGTTTTTTTGTTGTGTCATTGTTTCTGATGTTATACTAACGTTTTTCCTGAAATGCCCAGGTGGCGGAATTGGTAGACGCACTAGTTTCAGGTACTAGCGCTGAGAGGCGTGGAGGTTCGAGTCCTCTCCTGGGCACCAAGTTTAAGAGCCTGTCATTGCAAAATGACAGGCTTTTTTCTTCAGAGAATTCAGGCAGCACGATGCAACGATCTTCGCCACCATTTTTGCTGCTATAATTCTCGTATTCCTGAAATGCCCAGGTGGCGGAATTGGTAGACGCACTAGTTTCAGGTACTAGCGCTGAGAGGCGTGGAGGTTCGAGTCCTCTCCTGGGCACCAAATCCGAAAGCCTGCAATCATCCGATTGCAGGCTTTTTTGTTTGCTCAAAGCCCTCAAAGGGCTGCACACCCCTGAAACCCAAGGCGTGTGCAGCAATCTCAAACGGGCAGCCCGATCAGGTCATGCCCATCAACCCCGGTGATGTGGACCGAGGTGAAATCCCCGACCTTGAAGGTTTTGCTGATCTTCTGCGGCGGCAACAGGCGCACAACGCCGTCAATTTCAGGGGCATCAGCATACGTGCGCCCCAGCCCGCCCTTGCGCCCCATCGACTGAGCCGAATCCACCAACACCTTCATGGTGGACCCCACCCGTCGGCGCAGACGATCCACAGACACTTGCTCCGCAACCGCCATGAAGCGCGCCCGGCGCTCCTCACGCACGTCCTCGGGCAAGGCACCAGGCAACTGATTGGCCGTCGCACCTTCCACAGGCGAGTAGGCAAAACAACCCACACGATCCAACCCAGCCTCGCGAACAAAGTCCAACAAGTGAGCAAACTCTTCTTCCGTCTCACCAGGGAACCCTGCAATGAAGGTGCTGCGAATCACCAGCTCAGGACAAATGTCACGCCACTTCTGGATGCGCTCCAGGTTCTTTTCGCCACTGGCAGG
>DASUON010000115.1:0-11940 GCA_036276615.1 Burkholderiaceae bacterium | reverse complement strand
GGCAAGCCAGCGCTTCGCCAAAGAGGAGCCACCAACCTCCACCGCCGGGTTGAGCCCAGCCGTGAAACAGCCCCACCAGCGACGCCAGTCCCACCATCCCCAGCGAACCCACGGTCCAGCCGAAGAAGGAAGATCCCGTGGCGCGACCTGCCGTGGACGACGCCACACCAGCTTCCGACATCAGAAATGACTCCAAAAAATACCTTTGCAGGCCAGGAGTCAGGATCTCAAGTAAAGACCCTTTGGTAAATCAGTCAAGACTGATTTATCGATCGGAAAGGACTGAGAGCTGTCAGTCAATCCCTACAGGTCAGGCCACCAAATTCTTGTCCATGGCGTAACGGACAATTTCGGCGTTGTTGGTGAAGTTCATTTTTTCCATCAACCGTGCCTTGTGGGTGGACACGGTTTTGTTGCTGATGGAGAGTTCCTGGGCAATTTCATTGACGCTTTTACCCCGTGCCAACAGACACAGCACCTGGAACTCACGGTCTGACAGGTGGTGGTGGCCTTCCGTGGCCTGTTTGCCATGCAGTTCAAAGGCCATGAACTCGGCCATGACCGGGTCGATGAAGCGTCCGCCATTGGCGACCCGGCGCACCGCAGCCAGCAGCACCGAGGGGTCGCAGTCCTTGGTGAGGTAGCCTACCGCGCCGGCGGCCAGGGCGCGTCGGGCAATTTGGGGTTCGTTGTGCATGGACAGCACCAGCACGGGTGGGTGCGGCTCCTGAGCCACCACCCGCGTGATGAGGTCGGTGCCCGAGATGCCGGGCATGGTCATGTCCAGCAGCAGGACGTCGAACGCCTCCGAGCGCAACGCGTCCAGCACCAGTGCCCCATTGGTGGCCTCGGCCGCGATCACGATGTCTGCGGTGAGACCGAAGAGCTGCTTGAGCCCTTCTCGGACCAGCGCGTGGTCGTCTGCCAACAGGATTCGGATCATGAGAATTGTCTTTCGTTCAAGTGACGCGGAATGCTGACTTCCACCGAAGTCCCGGTCCCAGGTCTGCTGCTGATTTTCGCAGAGCCACCCAGGATCAAAGCCCTTTCGTGGATGCCCACGAGGCCAAAAGAGTGTGTTTTTCGACCATCGGGATCGAAGCCGACACCGTCATCGGTCACGCGCAACAGCAAATGATCTTCGTCACTGTCCAAAACGATGTCCACGCGGTGGGCTTGGGCGTGGCGGGTGACGTTGGTGAGGGCTTCCTGCAGCATGCGGAACAAGGCGGTGGACTGCTCATCTTCCAGTGGCGTTGCCATGTTCTGAATGTGCAGCACGCACTCGACATCGGACCGCTTGCGAAATTCTGCCACCAGCCATTCCACAGCAGGGACCAAACCCATGTCCAAGGACGAGGGCCGCAATGCCGTGGCGATGGAGCGCACCACCTGAATGGTGTCCTCCACCACCGTCACCAGGCGTTGGCTGCGTTGATCCAGCACGGGGTTGATGGCCCCAAACTGCAACCGCAAGGTGCCCAGGTCCAGCTTCAATGCGGTCAGCATCTGCCCCAGTTCGTCGTGGATTTCCCGGGCGATGCGCTTTCGTTCCTCCTCTCGCACGTGGTTCAAGTGAGCGGAAAGGCGGCGCAATTCGTCGCGAGATTGCTTGAGTTCTTGCTCGGCCTGTTTTTGCCGCGTGATGTTGCGCCCCACACTCATGACCGATACCAGTTGCCCTGCATTGTCTTTTTCGGGAATGTGGCGAATTTCAAAAATGCGCAAGCCAAAGGGCGTGAGCCATTGCGCCAGGTGTTCCACCGGCTCACCGGACTCGATGACCTTGCGGGCATTGGCCTCCACCAAGGACGTGGGGGTCGTGTCACACAGCATGGCCAACTCGGAGGGGCGCTTGAGCCGCACTTCCACCCCGGATTGCGCCATCAGCTTCAGGATCTTGGGGTTGGTGTAGATCAGGCGTCCGTGCAGATCAAAGCGGGCAATCGGGTCGGGGAAGTTCTCGGCCAGCGTGCGGAAGGCTTGCTCGCTGGCATGCAGGCGGCTTTCCACCAGCTTGCGGGCGGTGATGTCCATCACGTGTCCATGCCAAAGGACCACTCCCGCATCGCTGGTTTCGGGGGTGGCCCGCAGCTCCAGCCAACGCTCTCCCTGGGTGGGGTGTTGGATTTGGTATTCGATGTGGCAGGTTTCCCGCGCCTGAGCAGCTTGGAAGAAGGAGTTCCAAAGGCTGTCAAGGACCTCCGGGGCAATGTGCTTCAGGAACGCATGGGGGTCTGCCAGGAGCTGCGCGGATGTGACGCCGCACACGTCTTCCATGCCTTGGCTGGCGTAATGGAAGAAGCCTTGGGCCTGTTCGCTGCTTTGCTGATAAGAGAACATGGCACCGGGAGCCAGTTCAGCAAAATGTGCCAGTCGCCGGTCCAGTTCCAACTGGCTCAGCATCAGCTGCTTGGCGCGTTCCTGGTCGGTGATGTCGCGTCCGATGCCCACCACCCGGTGGATGCGGCCCGTGGCGTCTCGCACGGGAATGACGGTGGCGTGCAGGTGCCGCGTCACTCCCGCCAATTCCAGTGTGATGTTTTCGTCGTGGCGTTGCCCCGTTTCCAGGCAGCGCCGGATCTTGGCTTCGGTGACACGGACACCTTCGGGAGAGAAGGTGTCTTTCATGTCGCGCCCAATCAAGTCGCGCCGGGACTTGCCGGTGAGGGCTTCGAAGGCCGGGTTGAACTCCAGGTTCTTGATGTCCCCGTCAGGGGTGATTTCCATCAGGTACAGCGTGTCAGAGACCGACTCAAACACCTGTCGGTAGCGGTGTTCGCTCTCTTTCAGGTCGATTTCTGCCTGTTTGCCCACGGAGATGTCGCGCACCATGACCATGAAACGTTCTTCGTCAGAGCCCTCCAGCGGGTCCATCTTGGCAATGAACAAGTCGAACCAGCACAGGCCTTTGGGCAGGTGCAACGGGTACTGCCAGCCGGACGAGGTGCCTTCTTCCTGCGCTTGGTGAAGTGCTTTCATCACCACCTCGCACACGTGGGGTGGCAGCATTTCGGTCACGGTGCGGCCGATAAGCTCAGCTGCAGGAGAGATCAGCAGCGCATGTTCGCGGGTGTGACAGCTGAGGTAGCGTCCCTCCATGTTCACTTCAAACACGAGGTCGGGCAGGGCATCCAGCATGGCCTGCATGCGGTTGCGGGACTGCTGAAGCTCGTGGTTCAAGGTCTTGGTCTGCCGGTTGATGCGCTGCACCTTGATCAGGTGATACCCCGTGAGTGCCAGCAGCAGGGTGGCCGCTCCCAGCAACGTCACCAACCATCGGTGTCCGATGGATTGAACCTCGGATTCTTGGGCGAGACGCTCGATTTCGCGTTGCCTGCTGTCTTGTTGGAACCGTTTGGACAGCTCGCCCAGGCGGTTGCTGATGCGTTCTTTTTCAAGGTGCTGTGCATGGCTTTGGGCCTGAACCATCAGGTCGTATGCCGCCTGATGGTGCCCCAACGCCGCTTCCACCTCGGACAAGCGTCGAGCACTTTGGGTGAAGTACAGCGGCAGGCCCAGTTCATCTGCAATGGCCATGGCATGTTGGGCATTGGCCTGAGCCTGGGCCAATTGGCCCAGCGCCTGGTGATCCTGGCTGAACGCCAGCAGCAGCCGCCACTGGCCCAGCCGGTTGGGGTGGCGTTGGTAAATGGCAGCCACCTCGTTCAGGGTTTCCAACGAACGAGCATGCTCCTTTTGCGCCCGAAGGATGTCTGCCAAACCGTACAGGCTGTGGGCGAGGTAGAGCGGCATGCCGATGGTGCGAAACCGGGCCACGGCGGCCCGGGTCAATTGCTCGGCAGTGGCCATGTCGCGATGCTTGAGCAAGCTGGCCTGTGCCGACATGCCATGGGCTTCCAGCATGCCGGAGCCGGCCAGCTTGGCCAGCTCGGTCATGCGGGCATAGTGTTCGATGGCCTCGGCTTCCCGATTGCTCTGGCTGTACACGGCAGCCACTGCTTGGTAGGCGTGGGTCAGGGCCAGCGGTTGCTGGTTGTGCTGCGCCAGCTCCAGCAGTTGCAGGGACAGGGCAATGGCCTCATCCATCTGCTCCTTGCGCAAGGACGAGGCGACCGCTCGCAGCATGGCTTCGCTGAGCAAACCCACATTGTTGGAGCCTTGCAGCAAGGCCAGGGCCTTTTCGGTGGCATCGACCGAACGGGACATCTCGGCCGTGTTGATGAAGTTCAGGACGTTGGTCAACCACGCTTCTGCCTCGGCTTCCTTCAGCGCGTGGGAGCGGGCCAGGGCAATGGCCTGGTCCGCATGCCGAATGGAGGATGCGGTGTCCCCCATGTAGCTTTCCACCCGGGCCTGGAGGTTGAGGTTTCGCGCTCGGTCCTCCGGGGTGGCCGTGGTGGGCAGGCGCTTGTGCAAGCGTTGTGCCTCGGCCAACGCCTCGGGTGCATTGTTGTCGGCCAGTCTGCGCACCACGGCAGCATCTGACCGCCAGCGGATCAAGGCGTCGTCGGCGTGCGCGAGGGGCCACAGCCCGATGGCCAGCATCGAGCCGATCCCCCAGCAGACCACCAGCCGGAACAGTCGAAGCACATCACCAGGCAGCATCGATCAGAGGCCGGACAGGCGGCAGGTTGACCTTGGGTGGGCGCGACATGGCATCAGCCACACTGGGGAAGCACAGTCTCCGAAACTCGGCTGAGGTCACGAGACTGAGGGTGAGGGCGCCGTCGGGCAAAAACGGCACATCACTGGCCGCATGAGAAAGTCCAGCGGCCAGCACACCCGCACAACCTAAGCAGCTAAGTGGTTTTGTCATGGTTGGCCCCACGCAAGGCCCTGTTCCAGGATGAAAGAAAGATGACCGGATTATCAGCCCAGGGGTACATTGCCGACATGAATCTGTGCAACTCTACGCCCATGGACGAACATTGGATGTCCCTGGCTTTGGCTCAGGCGCAAAAAGCGGCCCAAAAAGGCGAAGTGCCGGTGGGGGCGGTGGTGGTGAAAGACGGGGTTTTGCTGGCCACGGGCCACAACCAGCCGGTGGGCAGCCACGACCCCACCGCCCATGCCGAAATGGTGGCCCTGCGTGCCGCGGCGCAGGCGCTGGGCAACTACCGGTTGGAGGGCTGCACGCTGTACGTGACGCTGGAGCCTTGTGTGATGTGCAGCGGCGCCTTGCTGCATGCCCGCTTGTCCCGCGTGGTGTATGGGGCCCGCGAGCCCAAGACCGGTGGTGCTGGCTCGGTGCTGGACGTGTTTGCCCAGCCCCAGCTCAACCACCACACGCAGGTGCAGGGCGGTGTGCTGGCCCCAGCGTGCGCGGCTGAACTGCAAGCCTTCTTCAAGCCCCGGCGCATCAACCCCGAGCCCTTGCGCGACGATGCCTTGCGCACCCCGCTGTCCCGGCTGGCGGGGGGGGCCGAACTGCCGTGCGCCTCACACCACGTCAGCGACCTGCCCAGCCTGCAAGGGCTGCGCCTGCATTACCTGGACGAACGGCCTGTGGTCCCGGCGGCCACCCCTTCTGCCCCCCCTTCGGACACCCCCGCCGTCACTTGGCTGGCCTTGCACCCCCCCCAGGACTGGTGCCACCGTTTCGCCCCCTTGATCGCGCCGCTGGTGGCCCAGGGCCACAGGGTGCTGGCCCCGGACCTGATCGGCTTTGGCCTGAGCGACAAACCCAAGAAAAGCCACATCCACCAACGCGATTGGCACCTGCAGGTGCTGACGGAATGGTTGGAGCGGGTGGAGGCCCACCACCTGGCCCTGCTGCTGGACGACGACGGCCACGGCCTGGGGGCGGCGCTGCACAGGCTGGTGCCCGAGCGCTTTGCCCCGGCTCACCAAGTGCCCGAACGCCCCCTCGTGCCGCCCGACACCCCGACCGCCCAAGCCGCCCCGTACCCCGACAACGGCCACCGCGTTGGCCCGCTGGCACTGCTTCGTTGGCCGCGGTGAGTCCCTCGGGGCGGGACATTGCGCCAGACGGTCCCACCCGCGGGTGAATGGGATACTTGCGCCGTGAGCAAACACATCTACATCTATTCCCCGGCCTCCGCCGTGCGCGATCGGGCCGCGTTTCGCCGAGGCCTTCGCCGCCTCAAAGCCCTGGGCCACCAGGTGGAGCTGGACCCCGGCGCCCTCAACCACCACATGCGGTTTGCCGGAACCGACGAGGATCGACTGGCCGCCATTGAACGTGCTGCAGCCAGTGGTGCCGACGTGGCCATGATCACCCGTGGGGGTTATGGCCTGACCCGCATCCTGCCCCGCCTGCCCTACGACGCCATTGCGCAATCGGTCGAGCGCGGCATGCACTGGGTGGGCCTGAGCGACTTCACCGCGCTGCAGTTGGCGGTGATGGCGCAGCGCCCCGGCACCCACACCTGGGCAGGTCCTGCCTTGGGGGAAGACTTTGGTGCCGACCCTGCCCAGTCCACCGACGAGCAGCCGCTGCCCGACGACATCATGGAAGCCTGTTTCGACGACCTGCTGTCGGGCGTGGGCGAGGGCACAGGCTGGCGTCTTGCTCCTGAAAACAGAGCTTCTTGCGCTTTATATGAAAGCGCTAGAGGCACTTTTTATATAGAAAATTCCATGCTGTGGGGGGGCAACCTCACGGTGTTGACCTCGTTGCTGGGCACGCCCTACCTGCCCGCGGTGGACGGGGGCGTGTTGTTCCTGGAGGACGTGGGGGAACACCCCTACCGCATCGAACGCATGTTGACCCAGCTGCTGCACGCCGGTGTGCTGGGCCGCCAGAAGGCCGTGCTGCTGGGCCAGTTCAGCCACTACAAGCTGGTGGCCGGTTACGACCGGGGCTTCAGCATGGCCACTGTGGTGCGTTGGCTGCGCGAGCAGTTGCCCCAAGTGCCGGTGCTGACCGGGCTGCCCTTTGGCCACGTGCCCACCAAGGTGATGCTGCCCGTGGGCTTGGCTGTGGACTTCGCCGTGGAGGGGCGCGACGCGCTCATCCGCTGGGACCACCACGACTGATTGTTGACCTCTTTTCACCCCATGACGCACTCCGTTCGCCCTTCGCACACCCGTCACCCCTCGCGCCTCAAGGGCATCGCTCTGGCCGTGTTGGCCACTGTGGCCGTCGGCCTGTTTGCAGGCGGGGGCGTGCTGTCGGTGTATGCCCTTCGCAGCCTGCCGCAGCTGGATGGTCAACAGGTGTTGCCCGGCTTGCAGGGCCAGGTCACCGTGCAGCGCGACGCCGCCGACGTCACCCACATCCGTGCCCAGACCCGCCTGGATGCCTTCCGCGCCTTGGGCATGGTGCATGCGCAAGAACGCGCCTGGCAGCTGGAGCTGAACCGCCGTGTCATGCACGGGCGCTTGTCCGAGGTGTTCGGCCCCGCCGCCCTGTCCACCGACCAGTTGTTGCTGACGCTGGGCATCCGCCAAGCCGCGAAGGCGCAGTTCGACGCCTTGCCGTCCGACGCCAAGCAGGCTTTGCAAACCTACGCCGAAGGCATCAACAGCTTCCTGGCCCACACAGCGCAACCGGCGGCACCGGAGTTCAAGCTGCTGGGCATTGACCCCAAGGCCACCGCCCAGCAAGGCCAGTTCTGGACCGCTGAAGACTGCGTGGGCTGGGCCTTGATGATGGCCCTGGACCTGGGCGGCAACTGGGGCAACGAATGGGCCCGCCTGTCAGCCTTGCAAGTGCTGGACACACCGCAGCTGTGGGCGTTGATGCCTGCCTACCCCGGCGAGGCCCCGGCCACCGCCATCGACCTGGCCGCGCTGTACCGGTCTTTGGGCGTGTTCGCGCCCCCCGGCGAGGCGGATGCCCCGGCCAAGGTGGCCACGACGTCCGCGCCATCGGCCACGACCGGATTGGCCGCCGACCTGGTGGCCTGGACCGACCGGCTGGGCAACGTGGAAGGCAAAGGCTCCAACAACTGGGTGGTGTCCGGGCGGCGCACCGAATCGGGCCTGCCCTTGCTGGCCAACGACCCCCACCTGGGCCTGAGTGCGCCCGCCATCTGGTACTTTGCCCGCTTGCAGGCCCCGGGCCGCACCGACAGCGAGGCGTCTGACGCCCAGCGCCGCCCGCTTGACGTGATGGGGGCCACCTTGCCCGGCCTGCCCATGGTGATCCTGGGGCGCACCCGCCAGGTGGCCTGGGGGTTCACCAACACCGGTCCCGACGTTCAGGACCTGTACCTGGAACAGATCAACCCCGACAACCCCCACCAATACCGTGTGCCCGGCACCACCGATCAACCCGTGTGGGCCGACTTCGAGGTGCGCGAGGAGCGCATTCCCGTCAAAGGGCAGGGCGAGGTCATTCAACGCGTGCGCAGCACCCGCCACGGCCCGGTGCTGACCGACGCCCAAGCCTTCCACGCCAAGGTGATCGACACCCGCCGTTATGTGCTGTCCCTGCGCTGGAGTGCGTTGGACGCCGACAACCACACCGTGCTCGCCGGCCTGGAAGGGGCCACGGCCCAGTCGGTGGACGAGCTGTTGCACGCCTACCGCCACTACCACTCCCCCATGCAGAACGTGGTGGTGGCCGACGTGCAAGGCCGGGTGGCCTACAAGGCCGCAGGCAAAGTGCCCGTCCGCGCCCCGAACAACGACCTGAAAGGCATGGCCCCCGCGCCCGGTTGGGAACCTCGCTACGACTGGGCGGGTTGGCTGCCCTATGCGCAAACCCCTGAGGCTCACCTGGCACCTCCCTCGGCCCCATCCCATGACGCCGCCAACAGCGTGCCCAACGAGGCCCCAGCCGCCGTGGTGTCGGGGCAACCCGGCACCGGTCAGGCCCTGGGCGCTGACCAAGGCTGGCTGGCCACCGCCAACCAGCGCATCCACGGAGCGGATTTCCCGGCCTTCCTCACGCAGGACTGGGCCTCACCCGACCGGGAAGACCGCATCCAACAGCTGCTGCGCAGCCGCGAACGCCACAGCCCGGACAGCCTGGGCCGCATCCAGGGCGATGTGCTGTCGCTGGCCACCGTGCGCCTGTTGCCCGCCTTGCGTGCGGCCCAACCGCAACACCCCTTGGGCGCACGGGCCCTGGCGCTGCTGAAGGACTTTGACGGCACCATGGCCGCCAACCAGGCGGCCCCGCTGATATTTGCCGCCTGGGTGGACGCGCTCACCCGCCTGACCATCGGGCAAAAGCTGGGCGAGGCCAAGTTCAACAGCCTGTACGGCAAGCGGCAGTTCCGCGACGCGGTGGAAGGCCTTCTGGCCCGAAACGACCGCTTCTGGTGTGGCGAAGCCGGGTGCCCGGCCCAGGTGAGTCGGGCGCTGGACCTGGCCCTGGCCGATTTGCAAGCCCGCTACGGCGCGAACGTGGAGCGGTGGCAATGGGGCAGGGCGCATCCCGCCGTGTCCAAACACCAACCCTTCAGCAACGTGGCCCCCTTGGCGTCGTTGTTTGAGGTACGGGTGCCCACCGGCGGCGACACGTTCACCGTGAACGTGGGGCGCTACAACCTGGATCAACCTTCCTTGCCGTTTGCTAACCGCCATGCGGCGTCGCTGCGGGCGCTGTACGACCTGTCCAACCTGGACAACAGCCGCTTCATCTACCAAACCGGCCAGTCGGGCAACCCCTTCGACCCACGCTACCGCGACATGGCCAACACCTGGGCTCAGGGGGGTTACCGGCCGTTGAAGATGGATGGGCAGACCTTTGTTCACACCTTGACGCTGTCCGCCCACTGAGCCCCTGCCCGCTGGCCGCTGTTGCGCCCATGCGTCACGCGGTGCCGACGGCGTTGCCTTGTGCAGGGCCTGCGGCTAGAGTCGCGGCCTGCGTTTTTGGCGCACCCCACCGATTCACCCACCAGGAGAACCACATGCAAAAGAACACGACCTCCCTGTGGGCTGGGTCAGCCGTGGTGGGGGCTTGCGCCGTGATGCGTTAAGCCCTTTCCCTGTTCTGGCGCGCCAGTGGCGCGCATCTGTCCCAGTCCAGTTTCAAACCCTTTTGAATCTGGATTTTTCATGGGCAATTTTGTCAAGAACGTGTCGGAACGCGCCTGTGTGGTCGCCTCCGACAACACGTGGATGGAAGACGCTGCCATTGCGCAGCTCATCGCCACCTCTCAACTGCCGGGCATGCAACGTGTGGCGGGCATGCCGGATTTGCACCCCGGGCGCGGCTTCCCTGTGGGCGCGGCTTTCTTCTCCACCCACACCCTTCACCCCACCTTGGTGGGTAATGACATTGGGTGTGGCATGGCGCTGTGGCAGACCGACTTGCGGGCCAGTGCCATCAAACTGGACAAGCTGGAAAAGCGCGTGGGCAACATCGACAGTCCGATGGACGACACCGCGGCGTTGGCGCAAGCCATGGCGCAGTGTGGCGTACCGCAAAGCGACCATGCCCTGGCGCTGGGCACCGTGGGTGGCGGCAACCACTTTGCCGAATTCCAGCAGGTGGACACGGTCCATGTGCCGGGTGCACTGGAAGCCCTGGGCATCGACCCGCAGCACCTGCTGCTGTTGGTGCACAGCGGCTCGCGGGGCTTGGGGGAACGGGTGTTGCGCCAGCACGTGGACACCTTCGGTCACCATGGTTTGCCTGCGACCAGTGCGGATGCAGCGGCGTACATGGACCAACACGACGCGGCCTTGCGCTTTGCGCGTTGCAACCGCCTGTGCGTGGCGCAACGCCTGCTGGCCAACGTGCGCACGGAAGGGCAATGCTTGCTGGACGTGAACCACAACTTTGTCGTTCCGGCCACGCTGGGTGGTCAGGCGGGGTGGCTGCACCGCAAAGGAGCCACACCGTCCGACCAGGGTGTGGTGCTGATCCCTGGATCGCGTGGGGACCACAGCCATCTGGTTCGGCCCACCCGCCTGTGCGACGACACCTTGTGGTCCTTGGCGCATGGGGCAGGGCGCAAATGGGGGCGGTCGGCATGCAAAGAGCGTCTGTTCAAGCTGCTGACGCCCACCCAACTCGGTCGAACGGCCCTGGGCAGCCGGGTCATTTGCAACGACAAGCAACTCATTTACGAAGAAGCGCCGCAGGCCTACAAACCCATCGACAGCGTGGTCCAAGCCCTGGTGGGGGCCGGACTCGTGGAGGTGCTGGCCCGAACCAGCCCGGTGTTGACCTACAAAACCCGTGGGGAGTGCTGCGCATGATCTTGCTGCAACTGTCCGCGAACACCGGCCCCGAAGAATGCTGCCTGGCCGTGCGTTTGGCCCTGCGTGTGGTGCTGAGTGAGTGTGCAGAGGCCGGTGTGACGGTGGAGCTGCTGGAAGACGTGCCTGCCCAGGTGGCGGGCAACCTGCGCTCCGTCCTGTTGGCGCTGGAAGGGCCCGCAGCCCAAACCGTGGCACAACGCTGGGAAGGCAGCATGTTGTGGACGTGCCCCAGTCCATACCGTTCGGGCCACGCCCGAAAGAACTGGTTCATCGGTGGTGCGGTGTTTGAACCCGGTGCCCAAGAAGACCCCGTTCAGGACAAAGACCTCCGGTTTGAAACCTTGCGCGCCAGCGGCCCTGGGGGCCAACACGTCAACAAGACCGATTCGGCGGTGCGCCTCACACACCTGCCCACAGGGGTGAGCGTGAAAGTGCAAACCGAGCGCAGCCAGCACGCCAACAAGCGCCTGGCCCGGGCGCTGCTCGTGCACAAGCTGTCGCAGAACGCGGACCAGCACGCTCAGGTGGCGCGGGCCGCCCGGCGGGTGGCCCACCGTGAAGTGGAACGTGGCAACCCCGTGCGTGTGTTCAAAGGGGTTTTGTTTGAGGAGCTTGGCCCGCAGGCGGTGATGGCCGGAGGGTGAGCCCGAGTGGGCTGCGGTCTGGAAACCTTGTGTGTTTCAACCGCAGCCTTTTTTCTTGTTCAGCTTCTTTGTATGAAGCTTAACATAATATATATTGTGGAATAGTTTAAACCGCAGGGTTTTGCCGATCAAGAGACAATCCACGCCATGCACATGGATGAACCTGTTTCCACCCACCGCCCGCGGTCGCGCAGCGACTTGTTCT
>DASUON010000114.1:0-4508 GCA_036276615.1 Burkholderiaceae bacterium | reverse complement strand
CAGGCGTTTGCCCAGCGCCTGCAACCGGGGGATGAAATCATCGTCACCAACCAGGACCACGAGGCCAACAGCGGCGTGTGGCGACGGCTGGCCCGCCAGGGCATCGTGGTCAAGGAATGGACCATGGACCCCACCACCGGCCAGCTGCACGTGGCCGCGCTGCAGCCGTTGTTGAGCGCCCGCACCAAGGTGGTGGCGTTCACCCACTGCTCCAACATCCTGGGGCAGATCAACCCGGTGGCCGAGGTGTGTGCCCTGGCACATGCGGTGGGGGCTCGCACCGTGGTGGACGGCGTGTCCTACGCCGGGCACGGTTTCCCGGACGTGCAGGCCCTGGGGGCCGACATCTACCTGTTTTCGCTGTACAAGACCTTTGGCCCCCACCAGGGCCTGATGGTGATTCGGGACGCCACGGCGCAGTACCTGGGCAACCAGGCCCACTACTTCAACGAGGCCCACATCCACAAGTGGTTTGTGCCCGCAGGCCCCGACCATGCCCAAGTGGCCGCCAGCGCCGGGGTGGTGGACTACTTTGACGCGCTGTACCAGCACCACTTCCCCCACGGCAGCCCGGGGCAGGCACCCCGCGAGGCCGTGAACGCGCTGATGCAGTCCGCCGAACAACCCCTGCTGCAAACGCTGCTGGACTTTGCCCGGCAAGACCCCCGCGTGCGCCTGTTGGGGCCCGACCGCGCCTCCGAACGCGCGGCCACGGTGTCACTGCTGCCCCTGCGCCACTCGGTGGTGGACGTGGCCCAACGCCTGGCCCAGCACGGCATCATCAGCGGGGCCAGCCACTTCTACGCCGTGCGGCTGTTGGAGGGCCTGGGGCTCAACCCGCAGGCGGGGGTGCTGCGGCTTTCGTTTGTGCACTACACCCAGGCGGCTGAGGTGTCGCAGCTGCTTCAGGCGCTGGACGCGGTGCTTTGAACGTGGACGCGGTTGCGTCCCGCCGCCTTGGCCTGGTAGAGCGCCACGTCAGCCGCGGCGAGCAGATCGGTGGCGCTGCCCCCCGGTAGCCCCGGGTCCATCACGGCCACCCCCAGGCTGATGGTGACATGCCCGGTGGCGGCCTCCGGGTGGGGCAAGGCCAAGGCCTCCACACCCTGGCGAATGCGCTCGGCCCAGGCCAGGGCCTGGGCGTCGGAGTGGCCGCTGGCCAGCACCGCAAACTCTTCCCCGCCGATGCGGGCGGCCAGTTCGCCCGCACGCTGGGTGTGTCGGCGCAGCACCTCGGCCAGTTGCTGCAGGCAGGCATCCCCCGCGGGGTGACCCAAGGCGTCGTTGTAGGCCTTGAAGAAGTCCACATCCACCAGCACCAGCGCCAGGCTCTGCCCATGGCGGCGTGCGCGGGCCAGCTCCTGCACCAGCACGGTGTCGAAATGGCGGCGGTTGTAGAGGCCGGTCAGGCCGTCGGTGGTGGACAGGCGGGCCAGTTCGTCGTTGGCCACGGCCAGTTGTTGCAGGCTGCGGCTCAAGCGGCGGTTGATGGACACCACGTACACCACCACGCCCCCACCCACCACCAGCAACAGGCCACCCCACACCAGCAGGCGGGGCACCCAGGGGGGCAACGGACGTTCATGCCCAAACAGGAAGCCGTCCAGTTTGAAAGCCGCGGGAATCAGCCCGGTGTCGGCAAACACCTCCCCGATGCGTTGCCAGCGTTCAGGGCTCATGTAGCCCATCTCCACCACATCCGACTGGAACAACCCCAACATGGCATGCGCCTCCAGCGCCAAGGTCGCCTTGTCCTTGCGTGACTGGTATTGCTGGACGATGAGGTCCACCATCTCCGACGGATGCTGGTTGGCATGGAGCCACCCCCGCACCAACGCGTCGCGCATGGCCGCCACCGCCAGAGGGTGCTGCCGGGCAAACGCCTTGGACGTGAACAGCGTGTCGCCGTAGAAGTCGATGCCCAGGTCGCGGGGGTTGAAGATGCGGTAAGGCACGCCAAGCTGCTGCGCCTCCAGCGGCTCGGTGGACACATAGGCCGTCATGGCATCCACCCCGTTGGGGTCCGGGGCCACCAGGCTGCTGACGGTGGCGCTGTGGGGCACCTGGCGCACACGGTCCAGGTTCACGCCCGCCTTCTTGAGGTAGGCGGTCAGCTCGGCCGAATGGGCCTCGGCCATGAGGGTGCGGCCCTCCAGGTCCAACACGCTGCGCAACTTGGGATCGGTCCGCGCCAGGATGACAAAGGGCGAGTGCTGAAAAATGGCAGCCACGGCCACCACCGGACGCCCACGCTGAAAATCGATCAACAGCGACGAATTGCCCACGCCAAACTCGGCATCGCCGCGGGAAACGATGTCGGCGGGGTCAATGTCCGGTCCGCCCTCCAGCAGTTCCACGTCCAGCCCGGCGT
Source organism: Burkholderiaceae bacterium (assembly GCA_036276615.1). GTDB lineage: Bacteria > Pseudomonadota > Gammaproteobacteria > Burkholderiales > Burkholderiaceae_C > UBA2334. The sequence goes on along the minus strand of DASUON010000114.1, from coordinate 2,137 downwards.
CGCGGAAATACCCTTGGTCCAGCGCGGCGTAAAAGCCTGCAAACTGGTACTGGTGAAACCACTTGAGCTGAACCCGCACCCGCAGCGGTGATTCATCCGCACGAGCAGGCGCGGCCCAGCCCAGGCCGCACACCCAGACCAGCACCGCCACTCCCAACCAATGGCGAAACCGTTTCATCACCCACCCGACCTGAACACACAGAACATGTCGGCAGTGTATGTCCCCATGCCCCGGGGGGGCATGTGTCACCACAAGGCGCAAGTGGTGCAGCCGTGGCACACGCTCTGGCGTGGTTTGAGGAAGCGGGTGTTAAGTGGCACCGTGGTCATGGGGGACGATGTCATGCGACGGCTTCGTACAACGTGACCACACAGGCCCCGCCCAGGCCCAGGTTGTGTTGCAAGGCCAGGCGGGCACCGGGCACCTGACGGGCCTCGGCCTGGCCACGCAGCTGCTGGACCAGTTCGGTGCACTGGGCCAGGCCGGTGGCCCCCAGCGGGTGCCCCTTGCTCAGCAGCCCGCCCGAGGGGTTGGTGACCACGGCACCGCCGTGGGTGTTGTCACCGTCCAGCACAAAACGCTCGGCCTCGCCAGGCGAGCACAGGCCCAGGGCCTCGTAGGTGATGAGCTCGTTCTGCGCAAAACAGTCGTGCAGCTCCACCACGTCCAGGTCTTGCGGGCCTACCCCGGCCTGCTCGTACACCTTTTGGGCCGCGTTGCGGGCCATGGAAAAACCCACCACCTCGCGCATGTCCCCGGCCTGGAACGTGGCCGGGGTGTCGGTGGTCATGGCCTGGGCACGGATGCGCACTGGGCTGTTCAGCCCGTGGCGGCGGGCAAAGTCTTCGCTCACCAACACGGCAGCTGCCGCGCCGCAGGTGGGCGGGCAGGCCATCAGCCGGGTCATGACGCCCTCCCACAACATGGGCGCGGCCATCACGTCGTCCACGGTGAGTTCCTTGCGCAGCAGGGCCACCGGGTTGCGGGCGGCGTGGCGGCTGGCCTTGGCGCGAATGGCGGCAAAAGTCTCCAGCCGGGTGCCATGCTGCTGCATGTGGGCCAGCCCGGCCCCACCAAAGTAGCGGATGGCCAGCGGGATGTCGTCGCGCCCCACCAACTGGCGGGTGGCGTCGTCAAACGGGTCAAAGGGCGAAGGCCGGTCGGTGAACACGTTGCCCAGCGCCCCGGGGTTCATGTGCTCGAAACCCAGCGCCAGCACACAGTCCGCCGCACCGCTGGCCACGGCCTGACGGGCCAGGAACAGCGCCGTGGAACCGGTGGCGCAGTTGTTGTTGACGTTGACGATGGGAATGCCGCTCATGCCCACGCCGTACAGCGCCCGCTGGCCCGCGGTGGAGTCGCCGTACACATAACCCACGTAGGCCTGCTGCAGGTCGGTGTAGTCAAGTCCGGCATCGACCAAAGCGGCCCGAACCGCCTGCGCGGCCATGTCGGGATAGGGCGCATGGGCACCGGGTTTGGCAAAAGGTGTCATGCCGACACCGGCAACGCAAACGGCAGAGGTCATGGGCAGGCCACCTTCACAACAGGATGCTGCATTGTGAATCGGCGCAGACTTGGCTGAAGGAGTCTGCGGCTTAACATGGGCACCCCATGAACATCCGATGTGTCTCACGCTTCATTTTCGCGGCTGCATGGGGGCTGATGGCCTCATTGCCTTTGGCTGCGCAGCCCTTGGTGCACATGGGCTACATCCGCTTGGCACAACCTGACGGAGGAACCACGAGCGTTTTCTATCCCACCTTGGCCGAAGAAAAAGCCGTCAGCCAAGGTCCGTTTCAGCTGTCATGGGCCGCGGATGGCCTGCCCCTGCGGGGCAACGGAAGGCTGATTGTCATTTCCCACGGGTCTGGCGGGTCCCCTTGGGTGCACACCGATCTGGCGCGCGCCCTGGTGCAGCAGGGGTTTGTGGTGGCCATGCCCCAACATGCTGGCGACAACCACCTCGATCCCTCGGAGCCCGGCCCAGCGAGCTGGAAACGGCGGCCTCACGAGGTGACCCAAGCCATCGACCGGCTGGAGGCCACCCCCAGCTTTGCAGCACTGCTGCAACTGGATGCCGTGGGGGTCTTCGGTGGATCGGCGGGTGGACACACCGCACTCACATTGGCGGGA
>DASUON010000113.1:0-4728 GCA_036276615.1 Burkholderiaceae bacterium | reverse complement strand
ACGGCAAGCTGAATTGGTATTTTGCGAACCTGGGGTTGTTGCCACTGGTGCGCGTGCTGTCGCCTGCCGAGCTGGACACCCACATCCGCACCTACCTGGACCTGTACCTGGCCAATCTGGAGCCCAATGGGAGCATTGCCGACATCGACCTGCCCTATGGGCGGGCCAACCCAACGGTGTTCAAGAAGGTGCCTTCTGACTCCGATGACGCCTACGCCGCCACCTTCCTGTCGCTGGCGTCGCGCTACGTGGTGGCCAGTGGCAACTGGACCTGGTGGGAGGCCCACAAAGCCCAGCTGAAAACCCTGGCCTACCGCAACCTGGCGCTCACGGCCAAGCCCTCGGGCTTGACGGCGGTGTTCCAGGCACCCCGCAGCCAGACCAACGCCATTGGCTACCTGATGGACAACTGCGAGGGCTACCGGGGCCTGCGCGACTTTGCCGCCGTGCTGCGCTCGCGCAGCGAAATCCGGGACGCCAACTACCACGACCTGCTGGCGACCAACACCGCCAAGGGCATTCAGAACCTGCTGTTCCAGGCCCAGCCCCAAGCCTTTGTGGCCAGTGACGCAAGCCGTCAACCGGGCACCGTGTTCTACCCCGACACCACCTGCCAGGTCTACGCACAGGCGTTTGGCGTGACCGAACTGGCCCCGCAGTTTGCAGCCGGTTGGGCCTACCTGAATGCGCATTCCCCGGGCTGGGAAACCGGACGTTACGACCCCTTCCCCTGGGCGGTGCTGGGCTATGTGGCCGCGCTGCGGGGGCAGGTGGCGCAGGCCCGCAGTCAACTGGCGGCGATCGACAAGACCTTTGTCTCCAACCGAAGCCTGGTCACCATCAATGAACTGGGCTTCTACCTCCGCACCCGAGCGGTCCTTGACGGTGTCGCCAACGCGTGACACCGGAGCAGCAGCCGTGTGTGCGGCAACAGACAGAAGCCGCTTGTGCTGACACCCAGAATGGCTTGGCAGACCCCGCCAACCCACACTGGACACCCAGCATCGACCAAGCCCTTGCCAACCGCCTGCTGGCCAAACTCCAGCAGGCCGAGCGCTCGTTGCTGCTCGACCATGCCGAGTTGGTGGAGCTGGACGGTGCCCAAGTGCTGGTGCGGGCCGGGCAGGGGTTGGGTCATGCCTACTTTCCGACCAGTTGCATGATTTCCCTGCTCACCACCCAGCCTGCGGCACGCAGCTTCGAAGTGGGGCAAATCGGCTTTGAAGGGGTGCTGGGGGCCAGCAGCGCCCTGGGCGTGACCGCTTCCGCCTTCGACGCCGTGGTGACCGGTGCCGGGCAGGCCTGGCGCATCCCGCTGGCGGTGCTGCGGCGGCAGTGCCTGCACAGCCGGTTCTTGAGTGTCCTGATGGTTCGCTTCCTGTACATCCAGCTGGAGCAAATGGGCGCGCTGGCGGCCTGCGGGCAGTTCCACGCCTTGGAGCAGCGTCTGGCCAGGCTGCTGCTGATGTGCCAGGACCGCATGCGCGTGCCCGACCTGGAGGTGACCCACGAAGGCTTGGCACGGGTCATGGGCGTGCGCCGCGCCAGCGTGACGATGCTGGCCGGGGCTTTTCAGAAACGTCACCTGATCCGCCACAGTCGGGGCCACATGGTCATTGTGGACCGCCCGGGGTTGCAGGCCACGTCATGCCCTTGCCACGCGCAGGACCTGGCGTTTTACGAACAGGTCATGTCGGAGAAGTGGCCCCCCGGGTGACCGTTTGCGCGCGTCGCATGCGTCACGTGGTCTGCCGCACAGAGCGGCCAAGGTCCCCAACGTAATCTGGGTGTGCAGCCCCCGTGGGCTGCGTCCTCATCCTCATCACGTCTGTGGAGCTTGTCCATGAAAACCAACCCGTGCCTGTTGCTTCGCGCCTCGGCCGCCGCACAGTCCATTGACCCGCCTGTCCAGTCGTCTCGCCCCGTGAAGTCTGGACCCCTGACGGCACCGCCGAGGTCTGAAGGGGACTTCGAAGCCTCTGCGCTGTGGGCCATGCAAGACGGCTATGCCATCCAGCCCGACCGGGTCCAGGTCCGTTGGGTCGACGGATGTGTGCACCTGAGCGGCGAGGTGCAGTGGCAGTACCAGAAAGACGGTGCCACCCGCTGTGTGCAGGCGCTGGATGGCGTGAAGGCGGTTCACAACATGCTTCGCTTGCGTCCGCACGAAGTCAGCGTCGGGAGCGTCCAGCGGTTGGCGGTGCTGGCGGTGAAAGCGCAAAGCCCTCAGATGGGGGCGTTCAAGGGGTGACCAGGGCCGCGGCGGCATCCCAGCCGCTGCGCATGGCCCCTTCCAGCGTGGCGGGGTAGGGACCAGCCACATCGTCACCGGCCAGCAGCAGGCCGGGGGCCAGCCGCATGGGCGGGCGTGCCAGTGCCGGGGTGCAGGCAAAGGTGGCGTGTTTTTCCACAAAGGTCCGCACCGGGTGAACCGTCAACCCCAGCTGCGCTTGGGCCTGTTGCACCACGCGGGCCTGCACGTCGGTGGCACTGCCGTGTGCCGCACTCACCACAAAGGCCAGCAAGCCTGCCGGGCCGCCCAGCTGGCCGCGGTCAAACACAAACTGGGCCGGGTGTTGCGGGCTGTCGGCCAGCGACAGCATGGGCTGCGCCAACCGCGTGCGGTCTGCCGGGCCTTGGGCGTACACCGTGGCAATGGCTTCATGCCGCCATGGGGGGGCATTGGTTGCTTCTAAATTAATAGCTGCTTGCGCTTTCAAATAAAGCGCTAGAGCCGTTTTTTTTGTTGAATTTGACCAGATCACCCGGTCAAACACCTGACCGTGCAAGCACCAGTGGTTGCCCTGGCGCGTCACCTCGGTGATGCGCTGGCCCAGGTGGAGCTGGCCACCTCGCTCGGCCAGCCACTGGGCGGCGGGTTCGGGCCACAGCTCGCCCAGGGGAACCCGGGGCAGCAGCAGGTTGGAGCCCCCGGTGCCCGCGAACAGCGCATCTTTCAGCACCCGCAGAAACACCTGGCCACTGGCGTCGGTGGCGGGGGTGTTGAGGGCGGACACACACAGGGGGTCGATGAAGCCGCGCATCAGGCGCTCGGGCAGGCCGTGGCACAACTGCGCCACGGTGGCGGAGGCTTGGCAGTCAAAGCCCTGCCAGCGCCACCGTGCGGCGGTGGCCAGCAGGGCCAGCTTGTCGCTCAGCCGCCAGCCGCGGGCACCCAGCACCCCGGCCAGCATGTCCAGCGGCGCGGGCCAGGCGGGCAGCTTCAGGCCCTCGCCCTGGGGGTTGAGCAGCGTCAGGGGCAGGCGCAGCAGCAGGGTGTCGGGGTCGGCCCCCACTTGGCGCATCAGGTCCAGGGTGCGGGTGTAGGCACCGATGAGGATGTGTTGGCCGTTGTCCAAGGCCAAGGGGCCTTGCGGGGTGTCCACGTGCACGGTGCGGGCCCGCCCGCCCCAGTGTCGGCTGGCCTCGAACACCGTGACGTGGTGGCCGTCCAGCGTGGCGCGCACCGCCGCGGCCAAGCCGGCCCAGCCGCCACCCACCACGGCCACTCGGAGCGTCGAAGGGTTCACATCCGGCCCAGGGCTTGCACCTTCCAGGCCAGCCACAGCTTGCGCAGGGGCGTGAGGGCCACCCGCTGGTGCAGCACCTGGAAGCGCTCGGCCTCGATTTCGCGCAGCAGCGTGCGGTAGATGCTGGCCATCATCAGCCCGGGTTTCTGGGCGCGGCGGTCGGCCGCAGGCAGCAACGCAAAGGCCTGGTCGTACAGGGCGTGGGCGCGTTCGGTCTGGAAGCGCATCAGGGCCTCAAAGCGCTCGGAATGCTGGCGCTGGAGGATGTCGTTGGCCTTCACCTCAAACCGTTGCAGCTCGTTCACCGGCAGGTAGATGCGGCCTCGCAAGGCGTCTTCTCCCACGTCGCGGATGATGTTGGTGAGCTGGAACGCCAGGCCCAGCGTGTGGGCGTAGCGGGTGGTGTCGGGGTCGGTCTGGCCGAAGATGTGGGCCGACACCTCGCCCACCACACCGGCCACCAGGTGGCAGTAGCGTTGCAGGCCCGGGTAGTCGAGGTAGCGGGTTTGCTCCAGGTCCATCTGGCAGCCGTCGATGATGGCCTGCAGCGGCGCTTCGGTGATGCCGAAGGCGGCGGTGTGGGGCATCAGGGCCTGCATGACCGGGTGGCTGGGCTGCCCCGCAAAGGCCTGGCGGACCTCGCCGTGCCACCAGGCCAGTTTCTGGGCGGCCACGCTGAGGTCGGTGGCGTCGTCCACCACGTCGTCCACCTCGCGACAAAAGGCGTAGAAGGCCGTGATGGCCTCGCGCCGGACCGCGGGCAGGAACAGGAAGGCGTAATAAAAGCTGCTGCCCGAGGCGACGGCTTTTTGTTGGACGTATTGCTGGGGGGTCATGCGAAGGAGGGCTGGGGCGGCTGGCGAGTTTACCGATCCCCCAGCCGCGGGGACGCAGCCGTGCCTTGTGGCATCCGCGCCGCCCGCCACAGCAGCCGCAGCAGGTCGGTCTTGTGCAGGGTGGGGCGGTGCAGCCACGTTTGGTGGTTGAGCTCGGCAATGCGCTCGGCAATGCGCAAGCCGCCTTGCACCACCAGCCGCAGCTCCCAGCCCACGCGCCCGGGCAGGTGCACCGCCAGGGGGGCACCGCGGTGCATGCGGGCCACGGCATCCTCAACCAGCTCGGCCACGGTGGCGCGGCAGGCCGCCGTGCGGTGGTCGGTCGCCTCTGCGTTGGGGGCAAAGTCCGCCAGCGTCAGCCC
>DASUON010000112.1:0-7416 GCA_036276615.1 Burkholderiaceae bacterium | reverse complement strand
CCCACCAGGTTGGCATAGTCGCGAAAGGCGTCTTCGTACGAGTCGTAGGCGCGGAACTTGGCCTTGACCTTGCGGGCCTCGCCGTTGACGTATTCGGTGGTGGTGACCTCGGCCACCTTGCCCTTCCAGCCCGCGTTGGCCTTGATGCCGAACAGGTTGAACGAGGTGCTGCCGTCGGCGTGGCGGATTTCGCTGCGGCCCCAGCCGGTTTCGTGCCCGGCCTGCCCCAGCATGAAGCTGGCGGGAATGCCCACCTCGGCCGCCACCTGGTTGGCTGCGGCGGTGTGCTTGGCCACAAAGTGGGCCTGGGCATCGGTGACCTTGGCGGGCACTTGGCTGACGTCAATGCGCGGTGTGGCCACAGCACCGGCCTGGCGCTGGTAGGCCGACAGCCCACGGGCGGCAGCCCCGTTGACCGCCCCCGGCACGGCCCCGGCGGCGTTGGGGTCCATCTGGCGGGACAGCTGGCGCTCGATGGCCTCGCTCAGCCCACCGGGCAAACCGGTCATCTGGGTGGCCATCTGCTGGTCCAGCAAATCGGTGGCCAGGTTTTCGCCTTGGTCTCCGTCCATCAGGCCCGACTTGGCGGTGGCCTGGCGCATGCTCTTGATGAGTTCACGCATGAACAGCGACTCGAACTGCTTGGCGGCCTCCTTCACGGCGCCTTTGCTGTCCTTGCCGGCCTGGAACTTGAGGGCGTTGAGCGAGTTGCCGTCGGCCGCCAGGCCCTGCGTGCCCAGGGGGTTGATTGAGGCGCTCATGTCAAATGACCTCCAACTCCGCGTTCAAGGCCCCCGCGGCCTTGATGGCCTGGAGGATGGCCAGCAGGTCTTGCGGCGTGGCCCCCAGGGCATTGAGCGCCTTGACCACGTCGCTGAGCTGAGCCCCGGCCTGCATCTGGATGAGGGCACCGGGCTCCTGCTGAATCTTGATGTCAGCCCGTTCGGTCACCACCGTCTGGCCGCCGGTGGAAAACGCATTGGGTTGGCTGATGACCGGGGTGGCACTGATGCTGACCGACAGGTTGCCGTGGGCCACGGCCACCGGGTTCAAGGTGACGGCCTGGTTCAACACCACCGAGCCGGTGCGGGCGTTGACGATCACGCGAGCGGCGGGCACGGTGTTTTCAAGGCGCAGCTCTTCCAACTCCGCCAGGAAGGCCACGCGGTTGACGCTGGCAGGCATTTGCAACTGCACGGTGCGCCCGTCCACCGCCACCGCCGTGCCATCCCCCTTGGCGCGGTTGATGGCCTGGGCCACGCGGTTGGCGGTGGCGTAATCGGCACTGTTCAAGCCCAGCGTCAGGGTGTCGCCATTCAGGAACGGGGTGGGCACCGAGCGCTCCACCTGGGCTCCCTGGGGCACGCGCCCGGCACTCAGGTGGTTGACCTGCACCTTGCTGCCGCCCCCGGAGGCCCCGGCCCCACCCACGATCAGGTTGCCTTGGGCAATGGCATAAATTTCGCCGTCCAGGCCCTTCAAGGGGGTGGAAATCAGCGTGCCACCGCGCAAGGACTTGGCGTTGCCGATGGACGACACCGCCACGTCCACCATCTGCCCGGGCTGGGCAAACGGCGGCAACTGGGCGGTGACCAGCACCGCCGCCACGTTTTTCATTTGCGGGGTGATGCCCGCGGGCAAGGTGATGCCCAGCTGCTGCAGGTAATTGCCCAGCGACTGGCTGGTGTACTGCATCTGGTTGGTCTGATCCCCCGTGCCGTCCAGGCCCACCACCAGGCCATAACCGGTCAACTGGTTGGTGCGAACGCCTTGAACGGCGGCCACTTCCTTGATGCGCATGCTCTGGGCCGCGGCCACCGAAGGCCAGGCCACGGACACCGCGGCGCTGGCCGCCAGCACGCCCATGGCCGCCACCGTCCGCCCCAGACGCACCAAAGCCAGCCCGAGGCCCGTGCGCCCGGCTGGCTGGTGTTGGATGGTTGGGAACATGTCGGCACTCCTTGTCGGTTTCAGACCGATGCGAAAGGAGTCGCATCAGCCTGTTCGACAAGTTTGCCGAGAACTAAAACGGCAGAACGCTCAAAAAGAACCTTGAAAGCCAGCCAATTTGCTGTGCCTCGGCCTGCTGCCCGCGACCCCGCGACTGAATGCGGGCGTTGGCCACCTGGGTGGAGTTGACGACGTTGCCGGGGCGGATGTGGCGCGGGTCCACCGTGCCCGAAAACTGCAACACGTCCACATGCTGGTTGATGCCCACCTGCTTTTCGCCCACCACCACCAGGTGTCCGTTGGGCAGCACCTCCATCACCGTGGTGCTGATGGTGCCCTGGAAGGTCTGGTCGTTGGCGGTGTCGCCCGCGCCCTTGAAGGTGTTGGAGCTGTCGGCGCTGGCCCCCAGCTTGCCCAGCAGCGAGGCGTTGCTGCCCACGATGGGCAGCGCCGTGACGCCACTGTCCACCGCCCCGGTTTTGCTCACGTTGGACGTGGACTTCTGCGTGGCAGACACCCGCTCTTCAATGACGATGGTCAGGCTGTCACCCACCAACCGGGCCCGGGGGTCTTCAAACCCGGGGCGGTAGCTGGCGGCCTGGAACAGGCTGCCCGTGGCCGGGCGGGCCGCCACCGCTTGTTGCTGCTGGTTGACCTTGCGCCAGTCGATGGGCGCGGGCTCGGCCAGGTCCACCTTGGGCGTTTCCTGCAGCGACGCACAGGCCGACAGGCCCAGGGCCAACCCCAACGCCAGGCCCAGCCGCCGACAAGCGGGGATTGAAACTACATTTTTAATAGCAAACATATCAACACCTGAAAGCGCTATATGCCAAAAATTCAATCAAAGCTGACCCAGCTTTTGCAGCATCTGGTCCGAGGTCTGGATGGCCTTGGAGTTCATCTCGTAAGCGCGTTGCGTCTGGATCATGTTGACCAGTTCCTGCACCACGTTCACGTTGGACGACTCCAGGTAGCCCTGCAGCACCGGCCCCAGGCCGTTGGCCCCGGGGGCGCCGGTTTGCGGCGCGCCGGACGAAGCCGTTTCGGTGTACAGGTTCTGCCCGCGGGGCTCCAGCCCGGCGGGGTTGATGAACGACGCCAGCTCCAGCTGCCCCACCACGGTGGGTGCCGGGTTGTTGCCCTGCACCACGCTGATCTGCCCGGTGTTGGAGATGGTGACGCTGCGCGCATCGGCCGGGATGGTGATGCCCCCGGACAGCAGGTAGCCCCCGGAGGTGACCATCTGTCCCTGCGAGTTGACCTGGAATGCGCCGTCGCGGGAGTAGCCCGTGGTGCCATCGGGCATCTGCACCTGGAAAAAGCCGTTGCCGTTGATGGCCACGTCCAGGTTGTTGCTGCTTTGTTGCAGGTTGCCCTGGGTGAAGGTGCGACTGGTGGCCACGGTGCGCACCCCCAGGCCCAGCTGCAAGCCGGTGGGCAGTTGCGTCTGCTCGGAACTGGCCGCGCCGGACTGGCGCAGGTTTTGGTAGATCAGGTCTTCGAACACCGCCTGGCCGCGTTTGAAGCCGTTGGTGGACACGTTGGCCAGGTTGTGCGAAATCACGTCCAGCTGGGTTTGCTGGGCCTGCATGCCGGTCTTGGCGACCCACAGTGAGTTGATCATGGTGATGACTCCTTCTCAGCGATGATGCCCGTTCGGCATCAGCCCATTCCCAGCAATTGCGCCGCGGTTTGGTCGTTTTTCTCAGCCGTTTGCAGCAACTTCATCTGCTGCTCGAACTGGCGGGCCACCTGGATCATGCCCACCATGGCCTCGATGGGGTTGACGTTGGAACCCTCCAGCGCACCGTCCTGCATGCGGGCGTTGAGGTCGGCATTCAAAGGCCCGTTGGCCGAGCGGAAGAAACCGTCTTCGCTGCGCGTGAGGCGTTCGTCCTCGTTGGGAGTGACCAGCTTCAGACGCCCAATGGCCTGGGGACGCTCGGTGCCCACGCGGGCGGTGATGGTGCCGTCGGCACCGAACTGCACCTGTGCCCCCTGCGGAATGCTGATGGGTGCGCCGCCGGTGTCCAGCACGGGCAAGCCCTGGGGGTTGACCAGGTTGCCGTCCTGGGTCACTTCCAGGGCACCGGCCCGGGTGTAGGCCTCGGTGCCATCCAACCCTTGAATGGCGAAGTACGAACCACCGCGGGCCGCCACGTCGAGGTTGCGCCCGGTCATGGTGATGGGCCCCGGCTTGTCCAGGTGGCCCGCCGTGGCCTCCAAGGCAAACACGCGGGTGCTGGCCCCCGAGCCCTCCAGCGGCACCGAACGGTGCGTGGACAACTCGGCCCGAAAGCCGGGTGTGGACACGTTGGCCAGGTTGTTGGACAGGGCCTGTTGGCGCGCCATGGCCGCATTCGCGCCCGAGGCGGCAAGGTAAATGATGCGGTCCATGGTGTGGTGTCCTCAATGCGTTGCCGCCGGGGTCAGCGGATGTTGACCAGGGTGGTCATCACCTGGTCCTGGGTCTTGATGGTCTGCGCATTGGCCTGGTAGGAGCGCTGCGCCACGATCATGTTCACCAGCTCAGCCGTCAGGTCCACGTTGGACTCTTCCAGCGCACCCGCCCGGATCTGGCCAAACCGCCCTTCCAGCGCGGCCCCGTCGATGGGGTCGCCCGACGAGGCACTGGCCAACCAATACCCGCCGTTGACCGCGGCCAAGCCCTGCGGGTTGCGGAAGCGGGTCAGCGCCACCTGGCCTGCCCCGAAACTTTCGCCGTTGGAGTAGTTGGCCGTCACCACCCCGGCTTCGCTGATGGAGATGTTGGTCAACTCACCGGCGGCGTAGCCATCCTGGTTCAGGTCGAACACCGAGAAGTCCGAGCCGTACTGCGTGAGCGTCCAGCCCTTGGTGGCGTCGCCAAACGACATCTTCACGTCGGTCAACGTGGCGCTGGGAATGCCCAAGGCAATCGTGTCGGCCGGGATGGTGAACTGTGCCGGCACCGACGCCGCCACGGGTTGACCGGCGTAGGTGGGTGGCACAGCCAGCAGGTTGTCCACCGAGTTGAAGCTGACCGAGGTACCGGCCGACATGGCCAGCAGGTTCTTGCCGCCATCCACACTGGCACGCACCTGCCAGGTGTTGGGCACCACCGGGTCTTTGATGAAGTACATCTGCACCGGAATGGCGTTGCCCAGCGAGTCGTACACGTTGATGGAGGTGCCGTACTTGCGCTGCTCGGCGGTCAGGGCGTGTGTGGCGGGCGCCACCGGCCCGGTGCCTGCTGCCGGAATGGCGGTGGACGACACCGGTGCCCGGGAGTCCAGGTTGGCCGTGGCCACGATGTCCGTGGTCACCTTGGGGGCCACCGTGGCCCCGGTGGGCAGCTTCAGGTCACCCGTGGTCACCCCGGCGCGCACGCCTTTGGTGTCGGTGGGGTAGCCCTGGAGCTTGGCCCCGTTGTTGGTGATGATGTAGCCGTCAGAGTTGAGCTTGAATTCGCCGTTGCGGGTGTAGGCGGTGCTGCCATCGGTCAGCGTGGTCTTGAAGAAACCTTCACCGTTGATGGCCATGTCCATGGTGCCACCCGTGACCTTGATGTTGCCCTGGGTGAACTGCTGCGCAATGGCCGCCACCGACACACCGATGCCCCCGTTGCTGCCGCCTGCGGCCCCCAGCGCACTGGCGTACATCTCCGAAAACTCGGCGCGCCCGGCCTTCATGCCCGTGGTGTTGGCGTTGGCAATGTTGTGCCCGATGACATCCAAGTTCTTGGATGCGGCGTTCAGTCCGGAAAGTCCTGTTCCAAAGCCCATGATTGACTCCTGTAGGTTGTGTGAAGGGGGTGCGGGGGCTCAGCGGTAGCCCAGCACATCCGTGTACGCGAAGGTCTTTCCCGTGGCCGAGGTGAGCGACAACGTGCCGTCTTTCATGCCCACCGACGAAATGGCCTGCAAACTGATGTTCTTGACGGCCACGGTCGCGGTGCCGTTGGTGGCCGTCACCTTGAAGCTGGCCACCTTGGCGGGGTCCACCCCGGTCAGGGGCACCTCGAAGAAGTGCTGTCCGGCGGTCTGCGCGCCCATGTCCACCGTCCCCAGGATGTCGCCGCCCTTGCCCAGGATGTCGACCTTGACGCTGTTGGCGGCCTTGGTCAGCTCCAGGCCACCGTAGGCTTTTTCGTTTTCCACCGTGGGGGTGTTGCCTTCGATCATGGCCACCTTGCCAATCAAGGACACCCCTTGCAAGGCCTGCAGGTTGCCAAACTGGGTGGACATGGCGGCCATGGTCTTGTTGAGCTGCTCGATGCCGCTGACGGTGTTGATCTGCGCCATCTGGCTGGTCATCTGGGCGTTGTCCATGGGGTTCAACGGATCCTGGTTCTTCATCTGAGCCACCAGCATCTTCATGAACTTGTCCTGCATGGAGGACGCATCGGTCTGGTTCTTGTTCTTGGCCTTGTCGGCGTTGTAGGCGTCGATCTGGGCACTGCTCAAGGGTGAGGCGAACATGGCTTATTCCTTTCACTGGCCCATTTGCAGGGTCTTGAGCATCAGGCTCTTGGCGGTGTTCATCACTTCCACGTTGTTCTGGTAAGAGCGCGATGCCGAAATCATGTTGACCATCTCCTCCACCGGGTTCACGTTGGAGTGCGTCACATACCCTTCCGCATCGGCACTGGGGTGGTAGGGGTCGTGCACCTTGCGAAACGGGGCGTCGCTTTCGTTGATGGTTTTCACCTTCACCCCCGCGGTGCCCGGGTCGTTGCCGGGCAGACTTTGGAACAGCACCTGACGGGACTTGTACGCCTTGCCGTCCGGACCGGCCACCGCATCGGCGTTGGCCAGGTTGCTGGCCACCACGTTGAGTCGCTGGGCCTGTGCGCTGATGGCACTGCCTGACACCCCGAAAATGTTGAACATGGACATGTGAAACTCCTGCAAACGTGCGGTCACTGCCCCGTGATGGCACTCAACATGGTTTTGACGTGGCTGTTGATGAACCGCAACGTCGATTCGTAGCGGATGGCGTTGTCGGCAAAGTTGGCCCGCTGCTGATCCAGATCCACACTGTTGCCGTCCAGGCTGGGCTGGGTCTGCACCGTGTAGGCCATCGGGCTGCCGATCAACCCCGATGTGCTGGTCAATGTCAGGTGCCCTGTGGCGGTCTGCGACATCTTGGGAGCCGTCGCCCCCGACAGCGCATTGCGCAACGCCGCATTGAAATCAATGTCCCGCGCCACGTAACCGGGCGTGTCCACGTTGGCAATGTTGCTGGCCAACACCTGCTGGCGTGCTGCGCGCAGCTGCAAGGAATTGGACAACGTGTCCAACCGACCTGTCATTTGCTCCAGCATGGCGTGCTCCGTGCAAGGGTTGAGGTGCCTGTCCATCACACCCGCCAGAGACACCTTGAAACTGGCTGGTGAATCGATTATGGAAATCTTGAGGGTCAGCGATCCACGGATAAGGCGCCCAATCCCCCCCCTTTTCCACCCCCCAAGCCACACCGGAAAAC
>DASUON010000111.1:0-3126 GCA_036276615.1 Burkholderiaceae bacterium | reverse complement strand
CCCATGCTCCTGCTCCATGGCGTCCAGGACCGTGTGCTCCCCTGCGCCCACTCCGAAAAGGCGGCGGCGCAGGCGGCAGGCGTCCGCTTTCAGGGGGTGGACGATTGCGGTCACACGCCGCAGCTGGAGCAGCCGGACGTTTTCAACCAGGCGCTGCGCTCGCTGGTCTTGCAGGGTTGAGGACCCCAAGACCTTTGGGGGGGCACGGAATCCGCCGATCGCCCGGCGGGGCCGGGTGCACGGGGATAGACTTTGGCCCTCCATCGACCCCACTAGCGATCCCATCCCTGCCCATGACCGTCGAACCCCAGGCGCTGATCAACGCCCTTCAAACCGCCCTTCAGACGGTGATTGACCCCAACACCGGCAAAGACTTCGTCACCACCAAAGCCCTGAAAAACCTGCAGGTGCAGGACGGCGACGTGTCGTTCGACGTGGAGTTGGGCTACCCCGCCGCCAGCCAGATCCCGGGCTTTCGTCAGGCGCTGATTGCCGCCGCCCGCAGCGTGCCGGGCGTGGGCAACGTGTCGGTCCAGATCAGCAGCAAGATCATTGCGCACCAGGTGCAGCGGGGCGTGAACCTGCTGCCCAACGTCAAGAACATCGTGGCCGTGGCCTCGGGCAAGGGGGGGGTGGGCAAAAGCACCACCACCGTCAACCTGGCGCTGGCGCTGGCTGCCGAAGGGGCCCGCGTGGGCATTTTGGATGCCGACATCTACGGCCCCAGCCAACCCATGATGATGGGCATCGAAGGCCGCCCCGAAAGCCTGGACGGCCAGACCATGGAGCCGCTGGAAAACTACGGCCTTCAGGTCATGTCCATCGGCTTCCTGGTGGACAAGGACGAGGCCATGATCTGGCGTGGCCCCATGGCCACCCAGGCGCTGGACCAACTGCTGCGCCAGACCAATTGGAAAGACCTGGACTACCTGCTGGTGGACATGCCCCCGGGCACGGGCGACATCCAGCTCACCCTGAGCCAGAAGGTGCCGCTCACGGGTTCGGTCATCGTCACCACGCCGCAGGACATTGCCCTGCTGGACGCCCGCAAGGGCATCAAGATGTTCGAGAAGGTGGGCGTGCCCATCCTGGGCATCGTGGAAAACATGGCCGTGTACTGCTGCCCCAACTGCGGCCACACTGAACACATCTTTGGTGCCGACGGCGGCAAGCGCATGGCCGCCGAATTCGGCATGGACCACCTGGGTGCGCTGCCGCTGAACATGCAGATTCGGGTGCAGGCCGACTCGGGCAAGCCCACGGTGGTGGTCGATCCTGACGGCGAGATCGCCCACATCTACAAGGCGGTGGCCCGGCAGGTGGCCATCAAGATCGCGCAGCGGGCCAAGGACTTTTCGTCCAAGTTCCCCAGCATCAAGATTTCCAAAGAGACCTGAAGGCGGGCCATGGCCGACGTTCCGGTCCTTCCTGTGCAGGTGCAATTCCGCCGCGAGCGGGTGCCTGGCCCAATGGCACGCTGGCAGCCCTGGCGCTGGGTGCTGGTGGGCGTGTGGCCGCACTCCCCCGGGTTGCCCCAGTCGGCGTGTGTGGAACGGCACGACGACGGCGCGCTGTGGGTGCACACCGGGCGCGAAGTGGCCCTGCACCGCGACGACGCCGAAGGCCTGTTCCTCAACCTGAGCACCGACCAGCCCTGCTGGTGGGTGATGTGGCGGCTGGAGGATCTGCCCGGCGAGCCTGAGCCCGTGGCCGTGCCGCTGGAAGTCACCCTCAGCTACCACGACGCCGGGCGCTGGCTGGACGCCCAGGAGCAGGTGGACCGCGTGGACGCCCCGCCCGACGTGGTGGCCTGGCTGCGTGACTTCACCGACACCCACTACCGCCCCGAGCCCAAGCGACGCCAGCGGCCCCAGAGCTTTCAGTCGCTGACGGACCGTTTTGGCAACCCGGTCAGCATTTCCACCGATGCGTCAGGCCGACGCAAAGGGGGCCGTGGCCGAGGCGGCGAGGGGGATGGTCATGGCGGCTGAAGACGGTTTTTTCAGCCGGTGGTCGCGGCGCAAGGCCGAGTCCCGGCCACCCGCGGCTCCGGTGGTGCCTGCGGTGGCCGTGTCCGCGCCGCCGCCAGTGGCGCAGGCCGAGGCCGCCCCAGCGCCGCTAGAGCTGCTAGAGCTGCTAGAGCCGCTAGAGCCGCCGCCCACCCTCGCCACGGCCACTCCAACGCCTGACCTGCCCACCCTGGCCGACGTGGCGGCGTTGACCCCCGAAGCCGACTTTTCCCGCTTTGTGGCCCGTGGCGTGTCCACACAGGTCCGCAATGCCGCGATGAAGAAGCTGTTTGCCGATCCGCGCTTCAACGTCATGGACGGCTTGGACATCTACATCGACGACTACTCCATACCCAGCCCCATCGAACCCGAGGTGGTGGCGGAGATGCTGTCCTCGCCGTTCTTCGATCACACCCGGCTGTCGAACCTGTCGGCCCCCACCGCTGAAGCGCCAGCCATGCCCGCCGCCGACCTTTCTGGCGAGACGGCGCTGGCCGAGCCGTCTCCGCCACCCGAACCCACGACCACGCCCCATGACCACGCTGATCTGCTCCTGCAACCAGACCCTGCCGCTGGACCCCCAGGCCCTGAGCCGGGTGCTGGATGAGCCGCTGACGGTTCACCACGCCCTGTGCCGTCGCGACGCGCCTGCGTTTCAGAAGGCCGCCTGTCGCCCCGACGCGTTGGTGGTGGCCTGCACCCAGGAGCAACGCCTGTTCACCGAACTGGCCGAGCAGACCGAAGGGGCTGTTCCGTTGGACGTGAGGCCCATTCGCTTCGTGAACCTGCGCGAAACCGCAGGCTGGGGCCGACAAGGGCGGGCCGCCACCCCCAAGATGGCCGCGCTGCTGGCCGCTGCACGCTTGCCCGACCCCGAACCGGTGCCCACGGTCACGTTTGCCAGCCAGGGCCGTTTGCTGGTCATCGGCCCGCTGGAACGCGCCGAGGCCCTGGCCCGCCAGGTGGCCGATGTGCTGGACGTGACCCTGCTGGCCACGGGCGGCGCAGGGCAACAGGCCCGACCTTGGCCGGTGTTGGCCGGGCGGGTGCAATCGCTGACCGGCTGGCTGGGGGCGTTCACCCTGGTGCGCGAAACCACCAACCCCATCGACCTGGA
>DASUON010000110.1:0-59673 GCA_036276615.1 Burkholderiaceae bacterium | reverse complement strand
CCGTGGGCCTGTCTCCCAGCCCTTGCCTGATCCGGGTCAAACGCCTGGAGCAGGCAGGCTACATCGCCGGCTACGGCGCTCACCTGCGGCTGGAGAAGCTGGGGGACACGCTCACCGGGTTCACCGAAATCACCTTGACCGACCACCGCCGAGACGACTTCGTGCGGTTTGAGTCGGCCTTGCGGGACATTGACGAGGTGCTGGAATGCCACCTGGTCAGCGGTGGCTACGACTATCTGTTGCGGTTTTTGACACGGGGCGTCAACCACTACCAGGAAGTGATCGAGCACATGCTGGAGAGCAACATTGGCATTGCCAAGTACTTCAGCTACATCGTGATCAAGTCACCGCTGATCAAGACACACTGCCCCATTGAGCGCCTGTTTCCGCATCAGCGCTGAATCGGTTGTTGTCATAGGCGGACGTCAACGCTGGGGTGTGATCTTTTGATGAACTGCGTGTGCTGATCAGCGCCCCGCGTACAACCGCAAAATTTTGCGAACGTAGTCTTGCGTTTCGCGGTACGGGGGAATGCGGTTGCCGTGCCGTTTGACGGCCCCTTCTCCGGCGTTGTAGGCCGCCAGCACGAGTTCCACCTGGCCATCGAACTGCTGATGCAGGTCGCGCAGATAGCGTGTGCCCACCTCGATGTTGGTGGCGGGGTCCAGCAGATCCTGCGGTGTGTCCACCCCGTAACGCGCCCCGGTGGCGGGCATGATCTGCATCAGCCCCAAGGCCCCCTTGGGGGAGCGTGCATGCGGCTGCGCCGCCGACTCCACGTGCATGACCGCGCCCACCAGCCGAGGGTCCAGACCCTGGCGGACACTGGCCGCCGTCACCATGGGCCACCACTGCAAGTGGGCCAGCTCCACCGGGGCGGGAACGGGCAAGGGCGGGGTGAGGGGGAAGACGCGCGGCGCAGACCGCGGGGGCGAGGGAGGAGGCCTGTCTTCCATGCCGGGCAAGAGGCCATCGGGACGCAACACGGCGGGGGCTGCCTCGGGGTCGGGGGTTTCAAACGCGGTGCACTGGCGCACTGCGCCGCCAAACCGCACCGACAGGTCCAACTGGGCCACACGTTCACTGCCGTCGGGCATTTCGCAGCGGTAGCGCAGCGCGGCCTCGCTGGGGAACGTGTACAGCGCCGCCATGGCGGCGGCCCACAGCCATGGGCGACGCGGTATCACGGGGTGCGGTCAGTTGGCGGTGACGCGCAGCGGTGCCAGCTCTTGCTCGGCCGCGTCCAGCAGTTCCGTCACCTCGCGTGAGGTGCCCTGGCTGTTGGACAGCAGCGTGGAGAACTCGTTGATGGCGTTTTGCAGGTCCAGCTCCTCACCCGCAGGCGCGTTGGTGGCCGCAGCGGTCGGGGCGGACGGGATGGCCTGGGCACCGCCGTACAGCAGCGCATGGGCCCGGTGCAGCTTCAGCGCCACGTTGCCCACGGCGCGAGCACCCTCTTCGTCCGGGTGGGCGACGGCGATGACCTTGATGTCGGCCATCAGCTGTTGAAACCGTTCGATCTGCACCTGGACCGTGGCTTGCACCGATTGCAGCGAAGAAAAGAGGTCGACGTAACCGGCGATGGAGGGGGCTGCTTGCATGGAAATGCTCCTGTGAGTGGTGACCGCGTGGCGGCCGATCAAAGACCCTTTGCGCAAACCCCGTGATGGGCTGTCTGTTTGCGCATGGCAGGCATGTTGGCAAAGGCCCCTTCTTCCCACACGGCATGAAGCGAAGCCAGGCGCAGGCATGCGAAGCGCAAAACAGGAACGCCGTCGCTCGGGGCGAAAGCTTCGCAGTGACGCACGCCGCTTCGCCTTGGTGGACCGGCATTCGGGTGGGGCTTCCTACCCTTGGGCGGTCATCAACTCCTGGAGGACCTGACCATGTCCATGTCCGTCACCGGCGCGAGCCCCGTGGGCTTCACGCCATCCCCGCAACCGCAGAGCAGCGATGCAGACACGTTCTCGCAACTGCTCAATCAGTTGGCCAGCAGCTACGGCATGTCGCCGCAGCAGCTGTTTGACTTCATCACCTCGGCGATGAACCAACCCGGCGGAGGCAGCCTGTCCCCGTCGCAAACCCTGCCCTCATCCGGCGCGGGTGGCCTGGGCGACGTCGGCGGCAGCTCCGGCGCCGGCGGTGGCGATTTGAAGAAGGTGCTGGGGCAGTTTGCCGCCAACACCCTCCAAGCCGGGCAGGGCATGATGAAAGAGGCCATGGAGAACTTCTTCAAGGAAGAAGAGCCCGACGAGGACGATCCGGACGCGGAGCCGCTGTGATGCGCACGGCATTCACCCATCGCCAGCGCGCGCTGGTGGCCGCCTGTCTGGCCGTGGCCGCGTGCTGCCAGGCTGCGGAGCCGGTTCGGGCGTCACGCCAGGCCAACACGCCCGACCGAGTGGCCGCCACCGCGCCGCGCGGTCTGGGGGCCAAGCGTTTTGTCTACCGTGCGGAAAGCAAGCGTCTGGCCGACGTGCTGCAAGACTTTGCGGCCAGCCAGGGCTTGCCCGTCGTGATCGGTGATGGGGTGGAAGGGGTGGTCAGTGCCAGCTTTGACACCACCGCCGAGGGCTTCCTCAACGCCATCTCCAAAGCCTACGGCGTGCTGTGGTACCACGACGGCACGGCCCTGTACTTCTATCCGCCCAGCGCCATCCAGAGCCGCCTGTTCCGCCTCAAGGGCTACAGCCGTGAAGAGGTGCTGGGCTTGCTGGAGTCGCTGGGCCTGGGAGACAAGCGGTTTGCGCTGCGGTTTGACGACGCGCAGCACACGCTGCTGGTCTACGGGCCGCCGCGCCATGTGGAACTGGTGGCGCAGGCGCTGGAATCGCTGGACCAGGGTGCCACCGAAGGCAACGAGCGCGTGGTGCGTGTGTTCCCGCTGCGTTTTGCGTCCGCGGGCGACCGCGGCCTGGGCGACGTGAACCTGCCTGGCATCGCGTCCATCTTGCGGGGCCTGTACGCCCGCACGGGCACCGAGGCGGGGGCCGGAGAGTCGCAGGGCTCCCGGCCCGTGAGCCAGAAGATCAAGTCCATGCAGTCGCTCTACGGCAGCGGCAAGATGATGCCGGACCTGCCTGCGGTGTCCCAGGAGGGCATGCCGACGCCCGACAAGTCGGGAACGCCGCCCAGCACACGCACCCTGCGCAGCCCGGTCAATTTCGAAGAAGACCAGCCGGCCTTCGAGGCTGACGAGGGCACCAACTCCGTCATCGTCCAGGGCCGAGCCCACCGCATGCGAGAGTACGAGGCGCTGATCCAGCGCCTTGACCAGAAACCCGTGCTGGTGGAGCTGGAGGCCATGATCATCGACGTGAGTGAGGACAACGCCCGCTCGCTTGGCATTGACTGGTCGTTGCAAGGCTCCAAGGGCTCGTTCTCCATGACCTCGCCGGGCGGTGCCGCACCGCAGTCGGGGGGCGGTTCCGGGCTCACCAGCACGGGCACCTACACCATCGGCACCGTGGTGGCCGATGCCGGGCGCCAACTGCTGATGCGCATCAACGCCTTGCAAGGCGAAGGCAAGGCCCGGGTGGTGTCCAAGCCGTCCGTGCTGGGCGTGGCCAACCGACCCGCCATGATGAAGGAAAAGCGGGTGGCCACGGTGCGCGTGGCGGGCAACCTCGACGCGCGCCTGTTTCAGATCGAAGCGGGCACGCTGATGCAGGTCACACCCCAGGTCATCGCCGATGAAGGGGGCAACCAGATCAAGCTGTCCCTCTACATCGAGGACGGCAACTTTGAGGCCAGCTCGGTGGACCAGGTGCCGGTGGTCAAGAAGACCGAAATCCGCACCGAGGCCCATGTGCGCGAGGGCGAGAGCCTGCTCATTGGCGGCCTGATGGTGGAGGCGCAGACCGAGCAGGAATCCGGTGTGCCGGGCCTGCGCAACGTGCCGTTGGTGGGGGGGCTGTTCCGCTGGAATGGCAAGACCAGCATGCGCACCGAACGCATGTTCCTCATCACGCCCAAGGTGGTGGGCAGTCGCCCTGCGCCAGCTCCTGTCAACGTGGGTGCGGTCACCCCTGCGCCGGTGCTTGAGGCAGTGCCTGTGCCAGTGCCAGTGCCTGTTCCTGCCCCCGAATCTTCGCGTCTGAAGTGGTCCATGAACCTGATGTCCACCCGCATTTCTGCGGCGGATTTGCAGGGTGAAGGGGCTGCTGCAGACCAGGAACGTGGCGTGCAGTACGCAAACCGCCACTCCAACCCCTGAGAGGTTCGCAAATCATGAAACAGCTTCGTGTTTTGACCGGTCGCCACGCAGGTGTGCAAATAACCTTAAGTCCATCGAAGTACCGCATCGCAGCAGACGAACAGGCAGACATCCAACTCGTCGACTGGCAGGTGCAGCCCCTGGACATTGAACTACTGGAAGAGGACAACGTGTTGACCATCACCTCATCGCTGGCAGACATCGCAGAAGGCACGACCCCGTCGTTTGCCGACTTCGAACCCCGCCGCTTCGGCGACGTGGTGCTGTGCGTCGGCCCGGTGGGGACGGCATGGCCCACCGACGTGGAGCTGCTGGAGCGCCTGATGCGACCCGCCGTGAAAGCCGTCCAAGTGGTGCAAGGTGCTGCCGCCTGGAGCTGGGCACGTGCCGCCTCGGTGCTGGCCGCTGCCGCAGCACTGGCCACTGGCGGTGCGTTTGCCGCGGTGGCCCTGCAGCAGAAGCTGACCCCCAAGGTGAATGTGGTTCCCGAACCCCTGCCCAGCCAAGTGACCCGTGCGGTGTCCGAAGTGGGCGTGGAGGATGTGTCGGTCCAGGCCGTGGGTGAGCGTGTGCGGGTGGAAGGCCTGCTTCGGGACAGCGCCGAGGCCCTGGTCCTGCGCCAACAACTGGCCCGCTTTCCGGCAGAGCTCATCGAACACAAATACGCCGCGGCATCGGAAATCGCCCAAAGCATTTCAGACGCCCTGGGCACCCCGGGCCTGGTGGTGACCTACCGCGGCCAAGGCGTGTTTGAGGTGAGTGGCCGCGCCATGCACCTGGACAAGGTGCGCAGCGCCGCCAGCCGCATCGCCACCGACCTGGCACCGCTGGTGCGGGCCATCGAAGTGGCCGCCGCCGAGTCACCCGCCCCCGACACCGTGCCCGTGGGCGCGATGTTGTCCACCGACGGGCTGAAGTATGTGCAAACCCGCGACGGGGCCAAACACCTCTCGCTGTCGGCCGATCCGCCCAGGGGCATCGGCGAAATGCGGACCGCTTTTTCCCGCTGAACCCCCAACCCACACGGAGCCCAACCATCATGAACGAACAACTTGAACAAACCGTCTTCGGCGACCTGACCGATCTGGAGAAGTCCCTGGCCGAAGACACCAGCGGCGAGCGCGCCCGTGCCCTGCTGGGCTACTTCACCGAAGTGGCCAAGTCCGCCGAAAACATGCTGCTCAGCGCAGCAGCCACCGAACGCCAATTGGTCACGCAACTGATCGAAGGCTTCCACGCATCGCAACGCATCGTGCGCCATGTGTGGGAAACCCTGCACAGCACCACGCTGGTGGTCTGAACCTCACCGCACGAGCCCAGGAGAGCCGACATGTACCACGCCTATGCCCATCAGGCCACCGACTTCACCCCGATGGGGGTGCCCGCCAGTGGCTACCCCGAGGTCTACCGCCGCTTGATGACGGTGGGACTCCTGGGGGCGGTCTACCGCTGCATGGACGACGCCGAGGTGGTCAACACCGCGGTGGAAGCCACCCTCGACGACCCCGCCTTCTACCGCATGTGCCGCGCCATTGCCGTGGGCATGGGGGGCGAAGTGGGCTACGCCCGCGAACAACTGGGCAGTTATGTGGAGCAAAACCCCCACGACGACAACGCGAAGGTGGCCATGGCCGTCTCGCTGATGTTTGCAGGCGACGCGGAGTGGAAGCACTGGCTGGACAACGTGATGGCCACCAGTTCCGAGCAAAGCGCACGCGAAGCCGCCAACGGCGTGCTGACCTTCCTGTCGGCATTGCAACAGGCGCACTGAGTTTTTTCTGGGGTGCCCGATGGGCGGGCATCCCAAACAACCCGCCACCAATCCCGGTGGCATGTCAACGCGGTCAACCGCACTTTTAGGAGATCACCATGTCTTTGTCTAACCTCACCTCTAGCAACGTCGGTTCGAGCTCCGGCGTCGGTATGTCTTCCGGCCTGAACATGCTGCAAAACGGCGGAGCCCAGCTCAGCGCCGCAGGCACCAAGGCTGCCGCCCAAGACGGCACCGACATGATGGGCCAGATCCAGCAAACGGCCGCCATGCAGATGAAGTTCCAGACCGAAATGGGCCTCATCCAGATGATCGTCAAGATGAATGAAGCCCTGGCCAAGATGTTCAAGGCCATCGGCGAAGCCATCAAGGGTCTGGCCTGATCGCAATCCCCTCGCGGCGGGCGTCAGCGCACCGCCAGAAGGGGCACCTTTCTTCACTTCACATCGTTTTTTCTTCTTCTTTCTTCGAGGAATCATCATGTCCATCTCCGCTGTTTCCAACCAACCTCAAGTCCTCAACATTGGCAACCAATCTCCGGCGATGAACGCCATCTCCACGGGGCTGGATGTCGCATCGCAAACGACGCAGCTGATGAATGCGCTGCTGATGAACCTGCTGCGCTCGGCCCAGCAAGCCAACCAAGGCATGGGTGGCATGGGTGGTGCTCCTTCGCACAGCCCCGCAATGGGTGGTCTGGGTGGTCTGGGTGGTGCTGGTGGCCTGGGTGGCGCTGGCGGTGCTGGCGGTGCTGGTGGCCTGGGCGGACTGCTGGCCAGCTTTGCCGAGCTGCTGCAATCCCTGACCCCGCTGCTGAAAGCCCTGAGCGGTGGCGGCATGGGCGCCAACGGCCCTGCCTCTTCGCTGGCCCACGGTTTGGGTGGTGGTCTGGGTGGCGGTCTGGGCGCCAACCCCCTGGGCAATGCCGGCAGCCAGATCGGTTCTGCCATCGGCGGGGCCATCGGTGGTGCACCGGGTGCGCAAGTGGGCGGAGCTGTCGGCGGTGCTGCGGGCACGCTGCTGGGCGCCGCCACCGGTGCAGGCACCCCGGCCACCGGCATGGTCACCAACGCCGTGAACACGTCGGCAACCCTGGGCAACATGACCCCCGAAGCCGCACGCCAATGGGCCCTGGCCAACGGTGGCGACAACATGACCAATAAAGACGTGCAGCAAGGCGTGCAGCTCTACAGCATCTTCAACACCGGCAGCAACAAAGTGTTTTGAACAACGCCTGTGGAAGGCATGCAGCGGATGCGCTGTATGCCTGTCCTCAGCGGAACGTGTTCCGTTGAGGACAGGTCATTTTCCTCCCAACTGGAGTCCCCACAATGGATCCGTTCTTCACCCGCAAGCCCTTCATTGCCGCGCTGATCGAAGTCATCAGCAGCGCCATCTCGCACAACCGCCTGGACGATGCCGAAGCCGTGCTGGCCGGGGTGCGTGTGCTGCGCCCCCGCCTGGCCGAGCTGGACACGTTCGAAGCCTGGATCGCCATCAAGCGCGGGCATTGGCAAGACGCGATCCGCACCCTGCACAAACTCGACGCCTCGGCGCAGAACTGGAGCCTGGGCAAGGCCCTGATGGCCTTCTGCCAGTTCGCGGTGGGGGATTCCGCCTGGAGCATCAGTGCCAACGAGGTGCTGGAAGGTGAATCCACCGCGGAAGCCCGCGGCCTGGTGAAGCTGCTGATGGGCCCTGGCGCCAACGACCTCAACGACGACGAAGACACCGCCGCCGCCATGGCCACGGGCTTTGCCGACTACGACCCGCGCGCCATGCATCACTCGGCGTTCCTGAGGGCCTGACCGGCTCCCTCGCGCCCCTTACCCAAGGAGTTGACCATGACCGTTTCCGCTGTTGGCGGGGTATCCGCCTCGCAGGTTCTGGACCAGGCCGCCACCCGCCCCGACACCCTGAACAACCTGGCAGACCAATTCAGTCGCATGGTGCAGCAGCAGCCGACTCCCCAGGTGCCCAACGAAACCGCGGTGGGTTCGCAGTCGGTGGTGTCGCACTTCATCCAGGCGCAGGAAGGCGTGATGCGCCAGACCTTCGACAAGGTGCGTGCGTTCTCGCTGCAAGCCCCGGCCATGAACCCCAGCGAACTGGCGTCGCACCAGATTGAGCTGACCTACCAGCTCTCCATGGTTCAGGTGCAATTCAACGCGGGCGTCTACATCTCGCAAAGCAGCAAGAGCGGCCTGCAAACGCTGATGAAAAACCAGTGATGGACGGCCCCTGCGTGGCCTTTGCGACACGTGTGCCCCGACCTGGAGAGACGACATGAACATTCGACCCCCCTTCCTGCGTTTGCTGCACGGCGCCCTGGCCCTGTGCATGGCCGTGGCCCTGACCGCCTGCAAGACCGACCTGTACACCAAACAGACCGAGGCCGATGCCAACAGCATGGTCTCGGCGCTGCTGGAAAACGGCACGCCCGCCACAAAGGAATCGCCCGACGGTGGCAAGACCTGGAGCGTCAAGGTCGAGCAGGACGATGTGGTCCGTGCCCTGGCCGTGCTGCGTGCCCAAGGGTTGCCACAGGACAAACACGTCAACCTGGGCGACATGTTCAAGAAGGAAGGCCTGATCTCCACCCCCACCGAAGAGCGTGTGCGCTTCATCCACGGCGTGTCACAGGAACTGTCGGCCACGCTGGCCCAAATTGACGGGGTGGTGACCGCCCGGGTGCACATCGTGCTGCCCAACAACGACCCGCTGGCACCCGAGGTCAAACCCTCCAGCGCCTCGGTGTTTGTGAAATACCGTCCCCAGGCCAACCTCACCGCGCTGACCCCCGCCATCAAGAACATGGTGGCCCGCAGCGTGGAAGGCCTGTCCTACGCCAACGTGTCCGTCACCCTGGTGCCCGGCGCCATGGTGGCGCAGGCGCCGCCGCCCGAGTCCACGTCGGTCTGGGTGTGGGTGGGTCTGGCCGTGCTGGTGCTGCTGTTGGGTGGCGTGGGCTGGGTGGCATGGCGTCGTCCGGCGTGGCTGCCCGCGGGCCTGGCGCGTCCGGTGCCCCCGCCCGTGGCCACCCCAACCCCTTCCGCCCTGACCGCCCCGTCAGCGGCCAGCGCCGCCACGGCGGCTTGAGGTGGCTGCATGAGCGCTCGTGACGCCTTCCTCCCCTCCCTGTCACCAGGGGCTCCGCCCGACCCCCTGCGCCTGGCGCAGCTGGCCCTGGCCTTTCAGCACCGGCTGGAGCAGTTGCCCCACAGCACGGATCCCAGCTGGACCTCGTGGGCGGACGTGCAGTCGGCGTTTGAGCCCCTGCAGCCCAGCGCGGCCCGCAGGTGCGCCGTGACCACGCTGTTTGCCCGCCGCTGCGGCCCGCTGCCCGAACTGCCCGAGCTGGCCACCCCGGGCGGGCGGCTGGCGCTGCTGGAGCGGCATGCCCTGTTGTCGCGCCTGTGTGCGCTGGCGCTGTTGAGTCGGCCCGGGGTGATGCGCTGCTGCATTGAACGCCGCACCCGCCTGGCCATTGAATCTGCCTTGGGCCCGGCCCTGGGGGCCTTGCGCGCCGTGGCCCACGAAGGCCCGGTGGTGCCCGCCCCCGTGGCGGCGTGGATGCCCATCCAATGGGCCTGCGTGGGCTACACCGACCTGTGGCGTGCGGGCGTGTGGTCGCACCGCAGCCTGCGCCGCATGGTGCGCCTGGTGTTGCCCGTGCGCTGGCCCCTGTCCTTGAGTGCCGTGCCCAGCCCCCACCTGCCCACGCCCGAGGCGCTCAGGCGTTTGCACCCGCTGTTTGAAGGAGAAACCTCATGGTGATCTGGTTGCACGGACGCACCGGCGACGTGGGCGTGGAAGACGGCATCGTGCCCGCCGCCCATGTGGGCGATCTGGCCGAATTCGACCGGCTGCGCCACGCCCTGGAAGAACGCCACGACCACATCGTGCAAACCGCACACGACGAGGCTCAGGCCTTGTTGGCCCAGGCCCGCCAGGAGGCCGAGCAGCTGCGGGCCCAGGCCCAGGCCGATGCCGAACGCCTGCGCCAGGAGGCGTACGAAGATGGCCTCCGAAAAGCCGCGCTCGAATGGCACGAACAGCAAACCGGGCGGGTGATCGACAAGGCGCAAATGGTGCGCGGCATGCACGAGAAGCTGGCCACCATCGTCACCGCGGCGGTGGAACGCATCGTGCACACCGAAGAACGTGGGGCGCTGTACCAACGGGCCTTGCGCAGTGTGCAGGGCCTGGCCCAGGGGGCCTCGGCCCTGGCGCTGCGGGTGAATGCCGGCGATTACGAACATGCACAGGCCGCCATCAACTCGCTCAAGGCCCTGCAGATGCATGGGCTGAACATCGAGGTGAAGGTGGACCCCGCCCTCAAACCCGGCGGCTGTGTGTTCGAGTCCGAGGTGGGCATCCTGGATGCCAGCCTGCAAACCCAGCTGGACGGCCTGCGCGCCGCCATGGACCGCGCCGTGCGCAAGGCCATCACCGAAGGCGAGGGCGACAGCCTGGGCCTGGGCATGCACGAAGACGCGCACACCCCGGCTTGACCCCCCAAACAAGAAACCCCTGACACACGCCATGAGCGACATGCACCAATTCACCGAGCTGATGGAAGCCGAGCTGGCCTCGGCCTCCATGGTGGGCCGCATCGGCAAGGTCACCGAAGTCATTGGCACGCTCATGCGGGTCAGTGGCCTGGACGCCCGCCTGGGCGAGCTGTGCGAAGTGCTGGACGAAGACGGCACCGTGCTGCAAACCGCCGAGGTGGTGGGCTTTTCCGGCGGGCGCAGCATCCTGTCGCCCTTTGGCTCCATCCTGGGGGTGCGCGGCGGCACCCGCGTGATGGGGCTGGGCCAAGTGCTGTCCGTGCCGGTGGGCGAGGCCTTGCTGGGCCGCGTCATCGACAGCCTGGGCCGCCCCATCGACGGCAAGGGCCCGGTCAACACCACCGAATCCCGCCCCGTGTTTGCGCTGCCGCCCACCCCCATGGAACGGGAAATGATCGAACGCCCCTTGCCCACCGGGGTGAAGATCATCGACGGCCTCATCACCCTGGGCGAAGGCCAGCGCATGGGCATTTTTGCCCCGGCGGGTGTGGGCAAATCCACGCTCATGGGCATGCTGGCCCGGGGCACGCAGTGCGACATCAGCGTCATTGCGCTGATCGGCGAACGCGGCCGCGAGGTGCGCGAGTTCATTGAAATCATCATGGGTGAAGAGGGCATGGCGCGCTCGGTGGTGGTGTGTGCCACGTCCGACCGCTCGTCCAGCGAACGCGCCAAGGCCGCCCACGTGGCCACCGCCGTGGCCGAGTACTACCGCGATCAGGGCCTGAAGGTGCTGCTGATGATGGACTCGCTCACCCGCTTTGCCCGTGCCCAGCGCGAGATCGGCCTGGCTGCCGGGGAACCCCCGGCACGGCGGGGTTTCCCGCCGTCGGTGTTTGCCGAAATCCCGCGCTTGCTGGAGCGGGCGGGCATGGGGGCCAAGGGCTCCATCACCGCGCTCTACACGGTGCTGTACGAGGACGAAAGCGGCAATGACCCCATTTCCGAAGAGGTGCGAGGCATCCTGGACGGGCACATGATCCTGTCGCGCAAGATCGCCGCCCGCAACCAGTACCCGGCCATTGACGTGCTGGGCAGCCTGTCGCGGGTGATGTCGCAGATCGTGCCCAAGCCCCACCAGGCGGCGGCGGGCAAGCTGCGAAAGCTCATGGCCAAGTTCGACGAGATCGAACCGCTGATGCAAATGGGCGAATACAAGCCCGGCAACGACGCGCTGGCCGACGAGGCCGTGCAAAAGCAAGCCCTGATCCGCGACTTCCTCTGCCAGTCCACCGACGACCTGTGGGACTTCAACCGCTCGGTGGGCACGCTGGCGCAGGTGGCCGAGGCCTGACGGCGACGAGTCCGGCATGGACAAGGCCCCGAACTGAGCTGCCGCGATGGGTGTTTGCGCCTCCAAGCCTTCCGTCACCGAGAGCCCGGCGGCGTCGGCCTTCACTTTCCCGGCGGCGCCCGCGCCCCCTTTCCCCGCGCCTACTGTCCCCGCGCCGTCGTCCGCCGCGAGCCAGCTCCCCACGCCGCCGCCGCCGCCGCTGCCGCCCTTGCCCTCTGACGCGTCACGCACGGCCACCTCGCTGGCGCCGCGCCAGCGGCTCTCGCATCGCCACGAAGCGGGCACCCCGGCGGCCGAAGCCGCCGCAGCCCTCGCACAGGGGCGGCGCGAACGGCTGGCGCCGGCCGAGGTGTCCGTCGCGGCCTATCTGCTGGCGCGCACTGCGGCCGGCCGCACGGTGGACGAGCGCGCAACGGTGCGGTCGCTCGTCGACGGCCAGCAGGCGATCGACGCGGGGGTGGGCGCGCTCCCGCTCGGGCGCGGCAATGTCCGCGCAGACCTGCAGGCAAGCCAGAGCGAGGCCTACGTGGCGGTGCAGCTGCAGCGCGATGCCACGACCTTCCTCCTGCGCTCCATGGATTTCACGCCGCCAACCGATGCCGACGCCGCCATCCGACGCACGAACATCAACATGGCCTTGCTCCAGAAGTGCTGGCCGGCGGATCTCGGCCAGAAGCTGCAGGAGCACTTTCCTTCAGAGGCGGCGGCAGAACAGGCGAAGGATTTCCTGGCCAAGGTGGTGGCCGCGCGTTACTACGGCGCGGGCAACTGCGGCGAGCACGCCCGGGTGGTGGCCGATGCCCGTGCCGTCGTGCAGGAGCCTCCGGCGATGACGCGGATCGCCAAGTCGAGCTTCATGGACCATGCCTGGGCCGAGGCCATCGGCAGCGACGCCCGTCTGCGCAACGACGACGTGATCATGGACGGCTGGATGCGCACCGTCGCCCATCTGCGCGAAGACTCGTACTGCGGTTCCGTGGCCAACGACACGCGGTGGCAGTTCGACGCGGTGCAGGCAGGCTGGCTGGCCGAGGTGGCCGACCATGCGCTGAAGGGCTTGTCCCGTTACGACGCTCTCTTGTCCTTGACCCGCGGCGCTGAGAACCTCGTGCGCAAAAGGTTGGAAAACGAAGACGTGAGCCAGGAGGCCTACAGCAGCGTGCCGCCCAACCTGCGTGGCGACTTCCTCGACGAAGCGCGGCGCCGCGCCGCCGACTGGCCCGAACAGTCGCTGTTCATCGAGCTGGCCGGCGTGGCCCGCTCGATGGGAAAACCGGTCGCGGCGGCGACGAGCATCGAGGTCGCGGGCCAGGTGCTGCAGGCCTTCGATCAACTGCTCAACCAACCCAACTACGGCATCTTGGCGCCTGACGTGCCCCGGGCCGTCGGCCCGGGCACGACCGAAGGCTGTTGAGCGGCGCCTCAACGGCACCTCAACGGCATCACCGGCGGCCCGACGCCAAGGCGTGATCACTTGGCCATCGGGCGCTGGGACTCCTTGTCCAGCGCCGTCAAGCCCCGCGCTGCGGTCAGCAGCGCGGCTTGCAGGGCAGCGGCGCTGTGCGGCGTGCGCAGCAGCACCTCGCCGGCCCCCACTTGTTGGCGCACCTTGGCGGCAATCGCCTCTGGCGTGGTCGGCTTACCCCCCGTGGTGGCCTGGATGGACGCCAACATCGCCAGCGCCACCCGGGGCGGGATCGCACCCTCGTGGTCGCGCGGGGGCCTGTGGGGCAAATCGCCCTGCAGCGCGTCGCGCACACCCGGGGTGGGCGCCTGGCTCTTCGCCCTCGCGGCTTCGCCCGCGGTGGGCACCGGCTGGAACGTTGCGATGCTCGGCGGGAACCTCATGCCATTGATCGACATGCCAATCTCCTCATGCTCTCAAGAAGGTGAACGAGTCGTCGGGTGTCCCGATCTTGTTTCCCTGCGCAACAACTGCCTTGCGCTGCTCTTCGAGCAGCAGGTATTTCAGCGGGCTCTCTCCGGGCTCGGGGGAGCTCTCGACGTGCTCGCAGGTCGAGATCAGCAGCGCGATCGCGTCCGCACGACAGCTCTCGTGGTCCTGGTCGGGATCCCGCATCAGCTCGCCAGTCACTTCCTCGATCAGCGCGTGAAAGCGACGCACCAGCTCCGGGTTCAGTCCCTTCGCCTCCGACGGCGTGGGTGCGGGCGCCGGGCTGCGGTGCGAATCCCCGTGGCCCACGTCGCCGCCCGACGCGCCGTTCACCGGCGTGAAGATGTCGGTTCGACTGAATGCAAGACTGTCCTTGAACACGTTTCCTTCCCTGGAAATTTTTGTGAAGGCCAGGATCCCGGCCGTGCGGAGCAGCGCCGTTGTTAATCGTGGCGCACCTTCTCCCGCACCGAGAGCAAGCAGGTGCCGTCGGCATCCGTCAGCGCCGGGCCATCCGCCAAACTGCCGGGCTGCGAGGCAGCCACGCGTGCCAGCAGCTGTGGCTCGTCCGGGTGGACGGGGGCGAGAACCGTGGACAGGCATTCTTCGCTGTTCATCATGTGGGGGATGGGTTGGTAGAGGCTCCCATGCTCGGGCAGTTGACCCAGGTGGCGGGTGCGTCACCCGAAGCGGTGCGGGTGCAAGCGAAGCGCATCCGCCTTCGCTTGTGGTGGCGGGCACGCTGGCGCAGGTGGCCAGCGGATCTTTGTTGGCTGGCGTAATGCTATTTAATTGATAGCTGCTTACGCTTTTTTATAAAGCGGTGGAGGCTGTTTTTTCTTGAGGTTTTGGAGTGCTGGAGCGGTCAGCCCCCGCCAGCGCGGCAGCGGGGCTGGCCTGGGCGTCGCGCTTGAGGTTGTTGAACTGCCAGCCCAGCGACTCGATCACGCTGTCCATGCTGTGCAGGTCCACCGTGTGTTTGAGCGCACTCAGGCGCCCCATCTCGCCCTTCCAGTCCAGGCCCTCGGGTTTGGCGTCGGGGGATTTCACGGCAGACAGCACGTAACGCCCCCCTTGAACCGACGGCACAAAGGGCGGGGTCTTGTCCTGCAAGCGGCTCAACACCTCGCCGCTGACGTTGTAGGCGCGAATCAGGCCGTTGGCATGCTGGTTGTGTGCGCCATGGCGCTCCAGGGTTTTGGGGTGAACTGCGGCGGCATTGAACACCACCGCCTTGCTGTGGGTGGCCAGCGCCTGGGCCTGGGCCAGGCCGCCGCCCTTGGAGTGCCCCACAAACGCCACCTGCCCCGGCACCGCCTCGGTGATCTTGAGCGCCGTGCGGATGGCCTGGTCGTACTGGCGGGCGCGGTGGCCTGCACCTTGCTGGAGGTTGGTTTTCCAGTCCTTGGCGGCCATGTCGCCGCTGGTGGTGCCGCGGTTGGCCAGCACATACCGGTCATCGGGCGTTTTGTACACGGCGGCAAAGTAGCCGGTGCTGGGGTCCGCCAGGTCTTTGTCGCTCAGGTTGAGCGCCGCCAGTTCGTGGCCGGACAAACGTGTGTACCCCTCGGGCAACAGGGTCGCGGAGGGTTGGTCGGCGTACACGTCGCGGGCCAGCAGCGCGTGGTGGAAGACGGGGGCAAGCTCCTCCATCTGCTGCGCCAGGGCGGGTTGTTGCTGCCGCCACTTGGGCAACTGGGCCAGCACGTCCTCCACCTGGGCCTTGATGGCCAGGGGTTTGGCGGCATCACCCTCGGCGGGCGACCCGGGAAGCTGTGCCACCGGCAGATTCGCAGCGGGGGCGGCCTGGGCACCCAGTGCAGAAGGCGGTGGCAAACGCACGCGCACCGGGGCCAGTTCACCGCCAGCGTCCAGCGGGCGTTGCGGGGCGCGGGTCAAGGCCAACGGCGCAACCGGGTCCGGGTGAGCACGGGGCAGCGCGGACGGCAGCACACCCGGTGTGGCGGCGTGGCTTCGTGCGGAGGGGAGCGATTGGATGGACACGGTGGACGAGCATGCCCAGCCCCCTGTGCACCAAGGCCCTGGGGGCGAAGCAGCCAGCCCGAAAACGAAAGGTCGTTGGCCGTTGGCCGCGGGCGGCATGTGCGGGGCATGGCCACGCCGTCAGCGTGTTTCGCCGCATCAACGTCGGCTTCGTGTGCGGCCTGCGGCAGCTGGGGGGTGTGCGTAGATTGAGGTTCAGCACATCACCCACACAGGTTCCTCCACCATGCTGAACACCTCCACCGACATCGCCCCCATTCCCTGGGCGGACTTGCCCGCCAACACCGCGTTGAACGTGCGGCAGGCCACGCCCTTCGATGCCTCCATCGTGGCCCGCATCTACAACGAATCGCTCCCACCGGGAGCGCCTACCCATGCGGATGCCAACACCCGCATCGGGGGGCGTTTGTTGGCCAGCAGTCGGCTCCAGCGCCTCACACCCGAACTCATGGTGGGCTGGATCAACGCCCACCGACAGAACAGCCGCCCCTTGTGGGTGGCCCACACCGAGGGCAAGGCCGTGGGCTGGCTGAGCCTGCTGGGCTTCTCGGACCGGCCCGCGTGCAGTTATGCAGCCGAGGTGGCTGTCTACGTGGCCAGCGGCTGGCAGCGCCAGGGTGTGGGCCGGACCCTGCTGGAGCACGCCTTTCGGGAAGCACCGCACTGGGGCATCGACCGGCTCATGGCCTTCATCTGGCACGACAACATGGGCAGTCGCCGCTTGTTTGCCCAATGCGGCTTCGGCCCTTGGGGGGCGCTGCCCGGCGTGGTTTGGGCCGAGGGCATGGGGCGCGACATGCTGATCGTGGGGCGGCAGCTTTGACGGGGCCACACCATGTCCGGTGAAAAGACCGAAGAGCCCACCAAGAAGAAGCTCGACGACGCCCGCAAGAAGGGGCAAAGCCCCAAAAGCCAGGACGTGAATGCGGCGGTGAGTGTGGTGGGCCTGATGGTGGTGCTGATGGTGATGGCCGAGACCATGTTCGACCGCATCTCGCAAACCCTGGAGCAGGCCTTGCTGCAAGGGCTGCAGGTCCACGACAACGACACCTTGCTGGCGTTGATGGCCGACACCCTCAAAAGCGCCGTGGGCACGGTGGCCCCCGTGGTGCTGGCCTCGGTGGCGCTGGGGGCCTTGGCCGCGTTTGCTCAAGTGGGGGTGAACATCTCGTTCGACCCTGTGAGCCCCAAGTTCGACAAGCTCAACCCCGCCGAAGGCTTGAAAAAGCTGTTCTCGGTGCGCTCGTTCATCGACTTCCTGAAGATGGTGGTCAAAGCCATCGCGCTGGCCGCGGTGCTGTGGGTGATGATCAAGGGCATGGTGCCCCTGCTGGTGGGGGCCACGTACTTCGACCCGCTGGGCGTGGGCATGATGGCGTGGAAAACCATCATCAAGCTGCTGGCTGCGGGCAGTGTGGTGTTCATCGTGGTGGGGCCGGTGGATTTCGGCTTGCAGCTGTGGCTGTTCAAGCGCGATCAGAAGATGTCCAAGGACGACGTCAAGCGCGAGCACAAGGAGAGCGAAGGCGATCCGCAGCTCAAGGGCCAACGCAAGCAGCTGGCCCATGAAATCGCCAGCAGCCCGCCCGAGAAACGCGTGCCCGGAGCTTCCGTGGTGGTGACCAACCCCACGCACTACGCGGTGGCGCTGCGCTACGAGCCGGGCGAGACGGCGCTGCCCATCATCGTGGCCAAGGGCATGGACGCGCAGGCCATGCGCATCCGGGCCATTGCCGAGCAGTCGGGCGTGCCCATCGTGGGCAACCCGCCCCTGGCCCGTGCCCTGCACAAGCTCAACCTGGACGACCCGGTGCCCGAAGAACTCTTCGAGTCGGTGGCCGCGGTGCTGCGCTGGGTGGGCTACCTGAAAACACTGTCCACCGACCCAAACGCTTCACCATGACCTCCCTCACCGCCATCCCTTCCAGCTCGGCCCATCCATCAGCCCGCGGCATGGCCCCCCATGCAGCCCCCGCGGAGGGGGCGGGCCGTGCGCCGAACGAACCGGCGCGTCAAACGCCACCGGCAGGCGATCCGGCCCTGGCCTCGCGCGGCGCGGCGTCGGCGGATGGGGGCTTGCCACCCCGCGCTGCGCTGGGTGAGTTGCGCCAGCGGCGCCCCAGTGCGCCCGCCGGTGAGGGCGTGGGGCCGCTGCCCCCTCAGCCAGACGCGCCCCCCGATTTCATGGGCCGCATGGGTGCTGGTGCCCGCGTGGCCGGTGGGCATGCCTTCAACGCCCTGATAGCGCTGTCCAAGCTGTGGGTCGGGGCCATGGCCGTGTCTGCGGGCTACCGTGCCCTGCGCAACCCCACCGACTACCTGTTTCACCCGGTGGCCACCACCATCGGGGCGGCCACGTTTGGTGCCCGAACCACCCAGCACAACCTGGACCAGGGCCGAGCTCTGGTGCAAGCGGCCTATGGCGACCACATTCCGGCCAACGCCGCCTGCAACCAGGTGACGCCGGAAATCAGCTGGAACCTGGCCGACATTGCGGGGAACTACGGCCTGCTGAAGAACAACCGCTGGATGGAGTCGGAGCAGATGCGCGTGGCCGCCTACACCTCGCTGGCCGATCCGCAGCATGTGGTCAACCACGAGTTCATCCACTGCCACACCCACCCGAACTTCCTGCGGGCCATTGAGAAGAGCCCGGACGCCGTCAAGATCGACGAGGGCATCACCGAGCACCTGGCCGATCAGCTGCCTGGGCACTGGGCCACCAAGCTGGGCGTGTACGACCTGTCCCGCCTGCCGGATGGCAAGACCTGGACGCAGGCCGCCGCCGAGCTGGAGAAGGCGGTGGGGCGCGAGGTGCTGCATGCCGCCGTTTTTTCGGGGGCCCCTGATGCGGTGTACCAGGTCAGCCAAGCCATGTTGCAAATCTGGTCCAAGGTGCCCGACCCGGATGTGTGGATGTCGGCCATGTCCGCCCCGAGCAAGGCCCGACAGCCGCTGGCGGAGGCGGTGATCGGGGCCTCGCTGCTGTACCAGGACCGTTTGCCGGAGCCCATGCTGGGGTATCCCCCCAGGCCGGTGCTGCCCATTGCGCGGGTGGACGACATCGGCCCCGCCGACGCAGCGCGGCTGCGCGAGCAGGCCCAACAGGCGCGTGAACGCATCGGCCCCCGGTTCGACCTGGCGTTCTGCCAGGCCGGCAAAACCCAGCAACGGCGGGCGCTGATGGACATCCAGGATGACCTGGCCCGCCACTGGAAGCCGGTGCTGACCGGCAAGGCCTGAGGCCCGCCAGGGGCCACACACGGCGTGGCTTCGCTTCCCGGGATGGGGCTTCGCCTGGGTGCAGCAGGGTCGGGCCCCGGACCCTAGATTGACCTCATTCCCTGGGGAGCGTTCCCCGAACACCCATTGCCTTCAGCTGGAGACCCGCATGGCCATTCGCCTCAGCCCCACCCTGGGCAACGACCTCACGATGGCGGGCCTCATCGTGGCCATCGTTGCCCTGATGATCCTGCCGCTGCCCACGGCGCTGATCGACTCTCTGCTGGCCATCAACATCGCCGCCAGCGTGCTGTTGCTGATGACCACGCTGTTCATCCCCAACGCGGTGTCGCTGTCCACCTTTCCGTCGCTGCTGTTGTTCACCACGCTGTTCCGGCTGTCGCTCAACATCGCGTCCACCAAGGCCATCTTGCTGCATGCCGATGCCGGTCACGTGATCGAAAGCTTCGGCAACCTGGTGGTGGGGGGCAACCTGGTGGTGGGCATCGTGGTGTTCATCATCATTTCGGTGGTGCAGTTCATCGTGATCTCCAAGGGGTCGGAGCGCGTGGCCGAAGTGGGTGCACGGTTCACCCTGGACGCCATGCCCGGCAAGCAGATGAGCATCG
The DNA here is from genome assembly GCA_036276615.1 of Burkholderiaceae bacterium. Lineage (GTDB taxonomy): Bacteria > Pseudomonadota > Gammaproteobacteria > Burkholderiales > Burkholderiaceae_C > UBA2334. The sequence continues at coordinate 40,069 of DASUON010000110.1, read as the reverse complement.
ACGCCGACTTGCGTGCCGGTCTCATGACGGGTGACGAAGCCCGCCGCAAACGCTCCTTGCTGGCCATGGAAAGCCAGATGCACGGGGGCATGGACGGGGCCATGAAGTTCGTGAAAGGCGATGCCATTGCCGGGCTCATCATCACCCTGGTCAACATCCTGGCCGGGATTGTGGTGGGCGTGCTGTACCACGGCATGACGGCGGGCGAGGCCTCCACCCGGTTTGCCGTGCTGTCCATCGGTGACGCCATGGTGTCGCAGATCCCCTCGCTGTTCATCTGCGTGGCCGCGGGTGTGCTCATCACCCGCGTGGCCGACGAACACGAAAAGAAGCCCCGTTCCCTGGGGCAGGAAATCAGCGCCCAGCTGACACGCACCCCGCGGGCCATGTACCTCGCCGCCACCCTGACCCTGGCGTTTGCCCTGGTGCCCGGCTTCCCGGTGGTGCAGTTCATTGCCTTGGCCGTGGCCTTGGCCGCCACCGCGCACATGCTGGGCCGTGCCCGCCGCAAGGAAGAGGCCAACGTCATCTCCAAACCCATCAGCGCCTTGCAGCGCGAAGGGGGCAAGGGCGATGCCCCGGCCATCCTGCTGCAGCCGCCGCACTTTGCCAAGCCGCTGGCCATCCGCATGTCGCGCCCACTGGGCGACCTGCTGGAGGCCGACCGGCTGGACGTGGCCCTGGAATCGGAGCGCAGCAAGCTGCAAGCGCATTTGGGCCTGCCCTTTCCCGGGGCGGCCATGTGGGTGTCGGGCGACTTGGAGGGGCACAGCTTTGACGTGTTGCTGAACGACGTGCCCACCAGCCGCCACGAGGTGCCCGGGCGCATGCTGCTGGTGACCGACCCCCAATCCCCCTTGGCCAGCGGCGCCGAACGGCACGGGGCCATCCTGGGCATGGCCGAGTCCCTGTGGTTGCCACCGGCCGCTGTGCCCGACGCCCAGCGGGGTCAGGCCTGTCTGGACCTGGAGCACGTGATCGCCGCCCAGGTGTTTGACGTGCTGCGCCGCCACGCCCACATGTTCATGGGGGTGCAGGAGGTGCAGTGGGTGATCGACCGCGTGGTGGCCGAGTACCCAGGGCTGGTGGCCGAGGTGCAAAAAATCCTGCCGCTGCAGCGCATTGCCGAGGTGATGCGACGGCTGCTGGAGGAGCAGGTGCCCATCCGCAACATCCGCAGCATTTTCGAGAGCCTCATTGCCTGGGGCCCCAAGGAAAAGGACATGCTGCTGCTCACCGAGTACGTGCGCGGCGACCTGGGGCGCTACCTGGCATTTGAGGCCTCGGCGGGCAGTGGCCAGCTGGGGGCCATTCTGTTGGACCCCGGCATCGAGCAGGCCATTCGCCAGTGCATCAAACCCACGCCCGCAGGCAATTACCTGGCCATGCCCCCGGAAAACGCCATGGCACTGACCGACCGCATTGCCGCCATCGCGGGCGATCCCGCGAAAGGGGTGGCGCTGGTCACGTCCATGGACATCCGGCGTTATGTGCGCAAGATGATCGAGGCCCGCCTGGACTGGCTGCGCGTGTACTCCTTCCAGGAACTGGGCAGCCTGATTGAACTGCGGCCCATCGGGCGTGTGACGGGCTGATCCGACAGGCGCCGCACACCATGACACGCACCGAAGGCCGTCGCCCGCTCCGCGTCCTGACCGCGGCGGAAATTGCCCAGCTGCAACAGGCCCCCCGCGGCGCGGCGCAGGTTGCGGCGCTTCAATCGGCCGATCGGTTTCGTCGCACCTTGTCGGGGACGTCCCGCCGCGGAGACACGCCGCCGCTCCCGCTGTCATCGCCGCCCTCATCGCTGTCTGCCTCCGGCCCGGTTCACCGGCCCGAGGGGCAGGGCACCGTCTCCGCGCACACGCAGGGCCTCCAAGCGGCCCGGTTGATGGATGCTGAGGCCGTGCCCGAGTGGCCGACCGTGCCCGACCTTGTGGCGGGCGAAGACGGCCTGGGCTTGGACCCGGTGGCGGCGCGCACGCTTCACACCTCCGCGGCGGCGCAACACACCGACGCCCCTGCGGAGGCCGCCCGGGTGACTGCCGGGGGGGGCGTGGACGTGACCCAGGATCCCTGGCCCGAGCAGATGGCCCAGACCATTGCGGCCTTGTGCGCACGCGCCGCGCCGTCGTTCGTGAACTGGACCGTCACCCTGCCCATGGATCCCGCGGTGCTGCCCGAAACCGACCTGCGCCTGAGTCTTTCGCAACACTGGTTGTCGCTTCGCTTCATCACCCAGTCGCCGCATTCCCACCACTTAGTCTCCACCCATCGGCACAAGTTGCTTGAACAGCTGGAGCGTTTGCCCCAGCTGCCCCATGGAATTGACATCGAGGTGACATGAACGGCCCATCCGCATCGACTGCTGCCCGTGCTGTGCAGGTTGACAGCGTGGCACGCCACCTGCCGTCGGTGCCCCCTGAGGTTGCGCGGGCCACGCGGGTGGGATTTGACCGTCGTTGGCCCCGCTGGTTGGCGCAGTGCGTCGGTCTGGAAGGTGTCCAGGTGTACCCCGGACACGCAAGCCGCGAACAGCTGGTGTTGGCGCTGGCGTGCGCCCACGGTGAGGCTCAGCTGGCGATGGATCCCGCACCTTGGCCCGCGTTGCAGTTGGCCGCAGGCTTGGACGATCCCGCCTTGGCGTGCGAGGTGACCCATGCCTTGCTGGCCCCGCTTCTGCATCGCTTGTCCGCGCTGTGGCCAGGGGCGCAGGTGCGCTCCGTCAGCCGAAACACGGCCAACCCCACCACCCGCATTCACCTGCCTTGTGTCGGGCACCCAGATGCCGAGGTGAACCTGCTGCGGCTGGAACCCCGGTTGGCAGCCCACATGGGGAGCGTGCTGGCCCACGCCGTGACGCCGGAGTTGGGTGAGCTTCGCACGCTGCGCGTGCCCATGCGCATCACGCTGTTTGAGCGGACCCTGCCCCGCCACCGATTGCAGGCGCTGTCGGTGGGGGATGTGGTGTTGAACGGTGTGGCCCATCGCTCGGACACACATTGGCAGGCGACATTGAAGTTTGGAACGGGAATCATCATGCAAGCCACCGCAGACATCGACCTCCACCAACCCCGCGCCAGCGTGGTCGCGGAACCCCGCATCATCGAAGACGATGCCCCCCCCGCTGCCGAATGGGCGCGGCAGCCGCCGGACCTGGACCGCCTGCAGGTGCCGGTGGCGTTCGAGATCGACAGCGCCCGCGTCAGCCTGGGCGAGCTGGCCAGTCTGGGGGTGGGCTCGGTGATCGAGCTGGATGTGGGGGTGCTGGACGCTTCCGTGCGGTTGGTGTGTCACGGGCAGACCCTGGGGATCGGGCAACTGGTGGCGGTGGGAGAGCAGCTGGGCGTGCGCATCGTTCAAATGGGGGTGGCGTCATGATGCCGCTGCCCAGTGCCGATCCAGTCTCGTTGTTTCTGGTGCTGGCCGCGATGGCGGTGCTGCCGTTTGCGGCCATGGTGGTGACGTCGTACACCAAGATCGCCGTGGTGCTGGGCTTGCTGCGCAACGCCATTGGCGTGCAACAGGTGCCGCCCAACATGGTGCTCAACGGCGTGGCCATGATCGTGTCGTGTTACGTCATGGCCCCGGTGTTGATGGAAGCCTCGGAGCAAATGCGCATCACATCCCCCGGCTCGGCACAGTCCAACGCGCAGCAGATCATCGGAGCCGCCGATGCCGCGCGCGAGCCCTTGCGCCGCTTCCTCGAGAAACATGCCGATTCGGCTGAAAAGGCGTTCTTCCTGAAGTCGGCCATGGCCATCTGGCCCCCCGAGCGTGCCGCCAAGCTGAAGAAGGACGACCTGCTGGTGCTGGCCCCCGCGTTCCTGCTGACCGAGTTGACGGCGGCCTTTCGCATCGGCTTTTTGCTGTACCTCGCGTTCATCGTGATCGACCTGGTCATTGCCAACGTGCTGCTGGCCATGGGCTTGTCACAGGTCACGCCGACCAACGTGGCCATTCCGTTCAAGTTGTTGTTGTTTGTGGTGCTGGATGGGTGGTCCAAGCTCATCCATGGCCTGGTGCTCACCTACCGCTGACCGACCATGCATTACGAAAACGTCATCCGACTCACCTCCGAAGCGCTCATGATGTGCCTCCTGCTGTCGCTGCCTGCGGTGGCGGTGTCGGCCATCGTGGGCCTGCTGATCTCCTTTGTGCAGGCGGTGACGTCCTTGCAGGACTCCAGCATTTCCCAGGGCATCAAGCTGCTGTCCGTGACCGTGGTGGTGGCCATTTGTGCGCCGTGGGCCGGTTCCACCCTGCTGCGTTTCGCCGAGAACCTGTTGGCGGCCATGTTCCTGTGAACACCCGGATTCGCCCCACTTCGTCGTCCCAGGCTGCCGCCGACGTTCGGCGGCACGAGGCCCTGTTGCACACCCAAAAGTCGGGGGGGCAGGGCGGCTCGGTGCACCGCGGGCAGTTTGGGGGCTACGTGTTCCGGCTGGGGCGGGCACCTGCGCCGCCTGCTGCGCGGCGGCCGCCACCCTTGCGGCGACGGCCACCTCGGCCTCCAGGCGCACAGTCTTTGGAGCTGGAGCACGACGCAAGCCACGATGCCCTGTCCAACATGGGGCCATCGGCGGAGTCTTCGGCCTGGCAAGACCAGGCCCTTTCGGCCAGCTTGGACATGGAGGGATCGCACACCCACGACGACACCAACGACCCCATGCGAGACGGGGAAGCCCAGGCCCCCTACCGGGCCATGCAGTGGAAGCTGGGTCAGCACGACCGCCCCGCGGGGCAAGATGCAACCGGTTTCGCCGACGCGCAGCCCTTGGCGGGGCTGCAAGCCCAAGCCCTGTTGCCTGGCGAGGTGGCGAGCGCTCCCGTCCATCACGACGCCTTGGCGCTTGCCCTGGTGAACCAGATGTTGGCCCAACGCCCGGCAGCGCCCAGTGCACCCGGGGTGCCAACGCAGGCCACGCGTTTGCAACTGGCAGCCGTTCGAGCCTACCTGCTGGCGGTGCACGAACACCAACTGGCACCCGGCCCCCTGTCCACGTTGGCTCACGTCAAACAGCTGTTGCTTGACCGAGCCCCGGGGGGCGGCCAGGGACCGGTCCGCACCTTGCCCGACGAGGCCCAGCAAAACCTCAACCTGTTGTTGCCGCTGAAGCTGCTCCACGCCGATCGGCCCCGCACGCCCGAGCAAATTCAGCAGGCGTGCGACCGCATCGAGTTGTCGTGCCAGCTGACGTTGGCGTCCGTTCCTCCGGCCACACCATGAGCTTCGAACGTTATCAATCGCTGGTGCGCGAACTGTGTCAGGTCATTGACCTGCCCGATGCCGACAGTGTGCTGCAACGAGGCAGCATTGAGGTCGAAGGCTTTGAGGTGCACCTGGCGAACTTCCAGAACGACCCCGGGGCGATGTACCTCAACTTCCACTACGGCATCGTGACGGCCGGGCGCACGATGCGCATCTTTCGCCTGCTGCTGGAGGCCAACCTGAGCGTTTATGCCCAGGACCAGGCCCAGCTTGGCGTGAATGCGGACACCGGGGGCATCGTCCTCATCGTGCGTGTGCCCATGGGCGATTCGATCACGGGGGCTTGGCTGGCTGAAACCATGACCCACTACGTCGAACACGGTCGCTACTGGCGCGACAACATTTCCAACGCCACCGACGAGATGTTTGTGGGCATCTGCGCGGGTGACTACTTCTGGATACGGGCTTGAGCACCCAGAGGACCGGCCATGCCGAACCCGGGCCAGGCTTTACCAGAGATGTCCCGGCAGGATGGGCACTGCCTTGGGCGGTGGCGGCGGCGCCACGGAGGGTGCCATGCGGGATGCAAAGAGCGCATCCGCGGCCGCCGCCGCGTCCACACCGAAGTCGGACATCGACCAATCCGGGCGGTTTTCCTTGCGCAGGTCGAGGCGGTAGCCCACGCTGTAGACGGTTTGGATGCGGATCCGGGAGTCCATGTCGTTGACCGACAGCTTGCGACGCAAACGGTAGATGTGTTGTTCCAGCGTGCGTTTGCACACCTCGCTCGATCGGCCCCAGACCCGGGCCGCCAAACTCGACATGCCCACCACCCGCCCCACGTTGGTGAACAACACCCAGGCCAGCGAGAACTCACGGGAGGTGAGGCTGACTTCCACGCCCTCGTGAAAGACCGCGGACGTTGCGGGGTCCAGCGAAAACGGACCGATGTCCACCCGTTGGTTGGAGTGCACGGGGGCCAACCCCACTCGGGCGCGCAAGCGTGCCAGCAGTTGGCACACGCTGCCGTTGTGTTCTGCGTAATCGGTGGCGCCGTACGCCAGGGCCTCGGCCATGCCGACCCCTTGGCCATCGCCCACCACGATCACGGGCACATGGTGTCCCGCCCTCATCTGCAGCATGGACAGCCAGTCCGCCAGGTGTGTGGCGTTGTCTTCCAGGACAACGGCCTGGGTGTCCCCTTGTTTGAGTTTGTGCAACAGGGTGCCGATGGATGGCATGGCGAGGACCTCAACGCCTTGGGCTTGCAGGTCTCTGCACACGGCGGCCCCTTTTGTTTGCCGTGCAAATAAGGTCATGACTTTCACTTTGGCCTCCTGCTTTCAAAAGTCTGGCGATGCGATAGCGTCCTCCCCTTTTGTCTCTTTGGATCTATTTTCGTGGAAATGATACTGCCCAATGAGGCGCATTGTGTCAAGCGAGAAAGTTCTGATGCTGAACTTTCTCCAATCCAGAAATGCACTGGGTATTCAGACTTTGCATGCATTCCCGCCCACATGGCATCAACCCTGATCGTGCGTTGGTGAAGCTGTGCTTGCCCACCTCCATGAACCCCTTGGCCATGGGAAAAACACTCGTGCCGGAGATCGACGCGCGAAGCCAGTGCACCGATCTATCGGAGGCAGACGCCTCTTGCAACGGCCTGATCACGGGTGCTGGTTTGGACTGAACGGATGCGGGGCTTGAATTTCCAAAAATAAGGAAAATCTGATTCAATGTAGTCCAATTCCGACGAGGGTAATTCAGGAAACTCTGACCCCTCTGGCTGTGTGTAATGAATCAGTAATCTTTCAATGATTCAATCGAAATTTTTCCGATTTCGGTGTATTAATTGTTTTTATGAAGGGGGATATAAATTAATGAATGACATTGCTTGCTGAAAATATGGTAGCTGGATTTGTTTTTCCACCCCTCCTCAGTAAACCCTTCCATTCGGACCAGCTCACTTCACCATGAGCAGGTCATTCAATTTATCAAATTTGTAGCATTCAATTCAGGCGAACAAAGCAGGAAAGACCATATTGTTTGACTTTTCTGTGGAGCGGTGTCGCCACGCCCGATGAATGCCAGGGCGTTCCCCTTGCATTCATCGGCCAGCATCAACCGTCCTTGAGCACAATCAGGCGTGGGCCGCCTGGGACTCGGTGATGTCCTCAATGACCACGCTGGATGGGCGTGGAGGTGTTTGACCGCTCGCGGTTCTGCCCGCTTCGGCCAGCGTTTGACGCAGGCTGTCCGCCACCAGGTTGTCCAGCGCAGCTTGCTGTTCGCTGGGGCGCTCCTGGGTGTGAAAGGCCTGGAGTTCTGCCACACGCTGCTGCAACTCCTGAATGGAACGAGGCTCCACGGTGCCCAGGGATTCGCCCCCCGGCCCGCTGACCAGGCTGCGGATCTGTTGCAAACCTTTGCCCACTTGCCGCCCGCCCCAATTGAGGGCCAGTTCCGCGCCGCGGGCAATGGGGCCGGGCAGGGTCATGGCCATCAGGGTCATCACCAGGGCGGCGTAATACGGCGCGGTGGCGTCGGCTTCGACAAGTCCGCGAGGGGTGAGCGTTTTGGACACCTTGTCCGCCGACAGCGCCAGCGCCATGACCATGCTGGTGGCGGCCATGCCTTTGAAGCGCTCCATGGCATCTTGGCGGGTGGCCTGTTTGTTCAGGGCACTTTGCATCATCACCGCCGTGACGACGGCACTGTCGGCGGCCAGGTCCACCGTGCCAATGGGGTCGGGCTGGATCAGGTACACCGTGGAGGCGGTGATGGCCGTGGCAAACATCGTCAAAGCCAGTTTGGATGCAAAGTCGGGGTTGGAGGCCGAATCCCGTGGCACCACGGTCCCTGCGGCCTCCTGGGCTGCGCTGATGCCAAAGGCCTTGTCCAGGCGTTCGGTGCACAGCGCAATCGACTCCAGCAGGTGGGTGCACTGCGAATTGAGCGTGCGCGTGAGTTCGCGACCCGATGCCGGATCGGAAAAGTCCAAACGAGCTTGCTGCAAGGCCAGGCGACCGGTCTCCAGCTGTTGCCACAGGCCCGACAGCTCAGCCTTCACCGCCTCGCCCACTTCGCCGGGGGTGATGCTGCGTCGCATGGTGTCTGCACGCCCGGCAAGTCCCGCCCGCTCCAGTCCGCTTGCCGCAGCGCGCACACCCGCCTCCACCACCTTGTTGGCACCGCTCTTGACGTTGTTCCACACAAAAGGGGCAATCAGGGCGGTCCCCGCTGCCAAGGCAAAACCGGCATGGGCCAACTTGTTGTGCTCAACCGCCAGGGCGTGCTGTTGCACGCCCGGGGAACCGTACTTCTTCGACATCTCGATGGACAGGAAGATGGCATTGAGCAGGGCGGGATAGAAATGCACCTCGTCGGCCTGTCGGCCCAGTTCACCGCCGGCCAAGGGGAAGGGCAAGCCGTCGGCGGTGGGCCGCAACGTTGCCCCCCCCACGCTCACCACCGCCTTGCTGGCCGCCGCCACCGTGTAGGCAAAGGTTTTGGCCTGATTGGCCAGCAGCTTGCTGGGCACCAACATGGGCCACAGGTTGACCATGTTGGCCAGCGCCTTTGCCGCGCGCCCGGCACTGGAGGTGCCGTGTTCCAGCGGATTCAGCGCCTGTTCGATGGTCTGAATGTCTTGAAGCACCGTCTTTTGAAACCGCGGCTCCATGCCATGTCCGCCCTGCACCAGTGCGCGCAGGTCTTGCAACTGCTGTCGGCATTGCGCAAAGGTGTAATCGGCAGGCGCTTCGGGGTCGCGCCCGCGCAGCTGCAGCAAAAACGCCGGGTCGTCGGCATGGGGTTGCAGCATGGTGCGCAGGTCACTGAGCGACCACAGGTTCTGTGCCGTGGACGTGGCCACCGTCCGGGCACCTTGGAGTCCGCCAAGCACCGCAGCGCTCGCACTGCTGGCCGCCCGCCAAAGGCTACCCGTGATGCCGCTGGCGTCCGTCGACGATGCAGACACCGCGGGCGTGGCACCGCGAGGCGGCAGGGAGTCTGAAACGGGCGAACCGCCCGCCGCGTCAGCACGCCGTCCGTGCAGCGGGTGCGTGTCCACCGCCGCGGGGGGGCTGGCGGTTTCATGCGATCCGGAAGAAACTGCCCCGCCTTCAAGATGGGGGGGCGTGGACAGGGCGGGCGCGGGTGTGGATGAAATCATGGGATCCCTTGAAGTCAAAACAGTGGAGGCCGAGGTGTGACGAGCACCCGCCATGGTTCGCCATTCCTTGAACGGCCACCGCAAGGGCACGAAATGACGTACAGCGGTCCGAACCGCCAACGCTTCGCACCGATGGCAAGGGCTTCGCAAGGGGAGGGTTGAGCCGCCTGCTTCCCGCGCAAGATGCCCGACCATGTTTCCCTTGCGTTCCTCGTCTCCACCGAGTCCGACAGACGCGGCGCGGCCCACCCCGTGGCGCACGGACGCTGCCGAGGTACAGCCCCCGGCGCAGCGTCGGCGTCTCAGTACAGACGCAGCGCCAGAGGGCTTGGCACTGCGGGCTTCGCCCGCAACGGCCTTGGCCCCGCGTGCCACCTTGCCGGGTGCCAGCACGTCACAGTCGGCGACCACCTTCAGGCCAGAGGTGGCCGCCGAGCATCACCCCGAGTTGATGGACTACCTCGAAGACCTGGAGCAAGCCCTGGACGAAGGCAGAACCCCCGACACCGCGGATGCCCAGTTCCTGCCCGAGCTGCTGGCGGGGGTCAACGCAGCGCACCCGGGCCTTCAACTGGAACGCCACCTGCTTGAGCTGGGGGCCCCAAGGACGCGTTGTTGGCATCGTCCTTGGCACAACGTCTGCAAGACAGCCTGGGCAGTGGGCAGGCCTGGCAAGGCGTGCTCACCGATGGCGACCATGGCACGGCCATCAGCCTGCGCTTCAGCGCCCACACGAACGACGTGTCCCTGCTGGTGGTGGACAGTGTGGGGTGGGGGCCATTTGACGTGTTGCGCAAGCGCCAAGCGTGGCAAGCCACACTCAACACCGTGACCGAGGCGCTGCAAGCCCGACAGCCTGACGGTGCCAAGCCCGTGCGGCTGCACCTGGGCATGACGGATACCGCCGTGCAAAAAAGTGCCGAGGGCTGCCACATCTTTGCGATTGCCGCAGCCCAAAAAATGGCCACCGATCCGGCCATCCAGTCCCTGCACGAGCGGGCGCTGTTTGGGCTGCTCACAGGGCGCATGGCCGCCGGGGTCAACCATCTGGACGCGCCACGGAATTTGCCGCCCTCGCTGTTCAAACACGCCACATCCAAAGACGAGCTGAAGCACTACATCCAGGTCAACAGCAGTCGCCGACGTGCGGCCCGGGCCCAAAGAGCCGCGGGCTTCACGGGCTGGCAACGCCTGCGCCCCGACGCCATGGCACCCGTCAACAAAAAGGGCCAGAACCTGCTGGAGCGCCACGCCGCCCATGAGGTCACACGCCCAGACCCCGTGCAACCCGGGCGTTTACGGACCTACAGCAACTCGTACGAGCACAAGCGCATCCACCTCGTGCGCCAGGCCCTGACCCACCTGACGGCGGGGTTTGGATGACGCACTGCGAGCGAAAACTTCGCGTGTCCATCAACCACTGCGGTTGGGGCGCTCACGCCATGGCGGGCAGAGCGGACGATGCTGGACATCAGGCACGACCATCCAGAACCAACATGATGATGTCCACTTCTCTGCCCACTGCCGCGCATGCACGCCGTCCGCTGGTGAACAGCGCCCTGTCGGGTTCTCTGACGATTGCGCAAGCCGATTTCATGTCGCAGCTGGCCTTGCAGCTGGGACTCTCTCCGCAGGACGGAGACGCCCTGATCGCGCCGCACCTGTTCACCGGGCCGGCGGGGTTGGCGTGTCGCGTTCACCTGCAGGAAGGTGACCCCCCTGCGGTGCGCCCCGAAGCCCTGCTGCCCATGTCGGCCCAGGAGCTTGCCGGGTCGGATGTGCAGCGTCTGCTGGCGGTGCAGTCCATCGTGCTGGGTGAATTGGGGTGGTTTCTCACCACCTCGCCCGAGGGCTTGCTGCAGCTGACATCGCTGGCCTGGATCAACGACCCTGTGGATGCCGCCACGGCCCTGGACCTCGTGAACGGGGTGGGCATGGCCATCGTCCACGCCCTGATGTTGGACGATCCGCGCCTTGGACAGACGCAAGGCCTGAGCAACTGACCCCGAAAGGACGCGTCATGATGCCGGTTTCTCGTACCCAATCGCTGCCGCACGGTCCGCTGACGCCTTCGGTCGGTCCACCGCCCGCTGAACCACCCTTGCGCTCCAGCACCTTGGCCCACCATGTGCTCGGTCGGCTGGACCTAGGGTCTTTGTCGCTGTCCGCGTTGGACATGGCCCCCCGCGCTGGGGCGGCGCTGCTGTCCCGCGAAGAACGCGCCATGCCGTCGGAGCGGTTTGTCAGCGCTGCGTCGTCCTTTGCCCTGCACGAGGTCGTGATTGACATCGCCCGGCTCGCCAACGCGGCGGGGCTGCCTCCGGTCGATCTGCCACGGGCCACCCCCAAAGAGCGCATGGGGGCGGCGTTGCAAGCCATGGAGTTCCTGGCCCCGCCCGGGCCGCAGCGAGAGGCGCAGCAGGCGCTGGAGGGCCAGTACATCGACTGGGCCGCAGGCGTGCTGGCGGCGCGAGAAAAGGCGTTTGGCACCGGCGGGTATTCCGTGGAGGGCCATCGCCAAATGCAGTTGGGCGCGGCCGTGTTGCCTGCGTTGTATGACGGCGTGCGCCAGTTCTTGTCCTCCGCTTCCCGCTCACCGGTGGCGGGGGCCATTTCCACGGCCCTGGGCCCTCGACTGAGCGGCCACGACTCCCAGGGCAACCGTGTCAACCTGGGGGAACTCAACAACGCCTACGACCCCGCCGTGATCGGTGGGGCGGTGGGCGGTGCCACGGCCTTGGCCATGGACTCCACCCTGCTGACCGCCATGGACCGGCGTGCGAAGCTGTCCAACGTGCCGCAATTCAAACCCGTGGACCTGAAGGCTTTGGTGCCCGACCCTGCCCCGGTTCAGCTGCGGGTGGTGGATGGCAAGAAAGAGTATTGGGAACCCCTGTCCGAACACGCGCCCGCGTCCACCCAGGTTCAACAACCCACGTTGCAGGAGTTGAAGCATGGGGTGGAGCAAAAACGCCGCACCTTGGCGTCCGTCCAAGACGTCTTGCAGGCCCGCAGCTGGGGCCTGCTGGCCCAACCTGCGGTCACCGGGGTGGCCAACGCCCTGCGTCGGTACCTGATGCCTGCGAAAGCCATGCTGCAAGGCGGCACCGTGGGTGCCGCCACCGTGCTGGCGTCCGGCACGGCCGGTGGCCTCACCAAGGTGGGGCTGGGCCTGCTCAAGGCCCCCGCCTTTGCCGATGTGGACAACCTGCTGGGCGGCCAGCAACGGCTGAACCTGTTCACCCCCAAGCTGCCCCAACCGGATCTGCCCCCCGCTTCGTTGGCCGACATCGGCCACCTGCCGCGTCGGGTCGGAGAGACGTTGATGGAGACCGGCGCCTTGGCCAAGCACTTTGTGGCTGGCCCTTGGCGCGGCCAAGGCCTCATGCCCTCTGCCGGGGATGTGCGTGACCGGGTGTTGAACGTGGCCCATGCGGTGATGTCCAACACCCTGGCCGCGGTGTTCTCCACGGGCACAGGCCCCCTGGTGGCGCAATTGCTGCGCAACGGGGCCTCTTCGGCCCGCCCCGGGGAAGCCCACAACTCGCATGCTTACCTGCTGCATCAGTTTGCGCAAAGCGCCACCAACGACTTTGTCTGGCAGGCCTCCAAAGCCGCGCTCAAGGGAGCGTCGTTCGACCTGGCCGCCTCTCTCGACCAATGGCGCGGCAATCGGCAACTGCGCCTGTTGCACACCGCCAAACAGGCTCAAGGGGCCTTGCCCGACCTGGCTCGCCAGGCCGAACGGGCCCTGGGTGCGCCGGTGGGTGCCGACCAGCGGGCCCTGCAGGGCGCTCTGCACACCCTGCAGGCCCTGCCTTCGGGTCAAGCCATCCAGGCCCAAACCCTGACCCAGGTGCTGGCCGACTTGAAACGCCATGCCGCCCAAGGGGACGGGGCGGTGTCCGAGTCCCTCAAGCCGGTGATGGCCACGCTGGAGGGTGCCCTGAGCGCCACACGGCAACGCGAAGCCATGCTCAACTGGACCAAACCCATCAAGAACGATTGAGGACGGGGCATGGGGGCTCATGGCCCCACGGGGTGGCGCTGGATGGCCTGAGGTTCAACCCATCGGAACCTCAGGCTCAGCCCATCAATGGAACAGGCCCTTGAAGAAGTTGCCCACTTTCTTGGCACCTTCCTTGATGCCATCGCCCACCTTTTCGGCGACGTCGTTGACCTTGTCCACCACCTTTTCGGCAACGTCCTTGGCCTTGTCGACGACGGTTTTTGCAACGTTCTTGGCACCGTCAACCACGTCCGTCACACCGTTCTTGACGGCGTTCATCGCCGACCCCAGGGCCGTCTTGGCGGCTCCGACCGCCGTCTCCACGCCGTTCTTGACCTTGTTTGCCGTGTCCACAGCGAAGTCCTTCACCTTGTGGGCCGCAGCCTGGGTCGCGTTCACAGCCGTGGAAAGCCCGTGCTTCACGGTGTTGATGGCGGTTTGCGCACCATGGCTCACCTTGTTGATGAACGCCCGATTGGCCTTGGCCAAATTGGTGGCGAAACGGATGAGCCCATCCACGTTGATCTCACCCTTGACCCCGGCCCCCAAGCCCAAGCCCAAGGCCAGTGCGCCCTTGAGTTCGAACTTCAGTTTGGTTTTGCCAGACTCGTCCTTGGCCAGACCGATCTTGGCCTTGCCCTCGGCCCCAATGCCGTAGAGCCCCGCCACGCTGCCGCCCACGTTGCCCACGCCCCCCAGGCCCACGGTGGCTTCGCCCTCGGCTTTGCCGCCGGCAAATGCCGAGCCCTTGGCCTCGATGCCCGCTTCGGGAGACATCTTTCCGGTGGTGGGATCGGGCACCAGCCGCCAACCGGCCTTGGCGCTCGCGCCCGCCTCAGCCCCGTTGAACACGCGCCCGGCCCAATTGACTTCTGGCGACAGGTTGATGGGGGCCCCAAAAATCTTGGGTTCGAAGGTCGCCGGTCGGTAGGTTCCGCCGAATTCGCCCGCCGCACCCACCCGCACCTCGCCTCCGCCATTGAGGGTGGTTTCCGTCGCTTTGAACTTGGCCTTGCCGCCACCGCTGGCTTCAAATCCAGCCATGCCGTTGGCTTTGAGCGTGAGCTCGCCACTGCCTGGCAGGTCGATGACGTTGGCAATTTCTCCCCGGGCACCTGCGCCCACCGATCCGGTGCCCGCGTTTTTGGCCTTTTCATCGAGCGTCCACACACCGGCATTGGTTTGCGTGTAACCCGCGCCGCCGTTCAGGCGGTTCACGTCTTCGTGTCCTTTGTGCCAAGCTTTGCGCTCGATCTCGACGTCCGACAACGCGCTCTCTTTCAGGTTGGGCGTGTAGTTGCCGTATGCGGTGTCGGCGCTCAGGCCGGTGCGTTTGACGCTGGTTTCGGTGAACGAGGACTTGCCCGAGTCGTTCCCGGCCTCCTTGGCCTGTTCTCGGGTCTTGGTCTCGTAGGCCTTCTGGTTCAACCAGTCTGTGGCCTGCCCGCCATCGAGGTGGCCCTTGTTCTTGTCGTAGTACTTGTCGCGGTTGTAGGGCTTGTCACCGCCGTCGGCCTGTTTGCTGTTTTGCTTGTCTTCCGCCTTGAAGTGTTCTTCCAAGGTGTTGGGTGGGGCGGCGGCCTTGTCCTTCTTCAGGCGTGGGTCCTTGGGTTTGTCGGCCACACCGCTTTCTTTGTTCCACAGGTCAAATTCATTGGTCTTGGGCGCTTCCTCCCATTGCACGGGGCTGTCGGTGTACTGGTCAGCGTTTTCAAGGATGTGCTTGCCAGCCATCTGCCGCTGGATGCCGCTGTCCAGCGGACCGCCGTTGCGCAAGATGTCGCCCAGCTTGCCGGGCACGCTTCCCAACGGATTGTTGGGATCCGGCGGAGGCATGGCAAAGGACGGTGAGTCCAGATCTGGACGGTTCAAAGTGGTGGACATGGACATGAAAAAACTCCTTCAGTTGGGGTGTCCAGCAGTGTCCAGAGCCCTCAGCAGGGAGATGTGGGGCAAGCGAACCCCTCTCCGGGCGTCCGAAGCAAACGACCCGGTGCATAGGGTGTTTCGGGCGTGTGTCGTCCGGTCGCTTCGCGCTCGTTCACATGGCTTCGCATGGGGGTGATGCGCGTGACGTGGTGGCACCACGATGGCGGGCAGTTCGCTCCCGGGCCGTTGCACGGGGGGCGCTCCCATGGAACCCGTGATGAACAACCTCCAAAGCTTGCGCATGCTCGTCAAGCTCAAGAAACGTCGACTTGAGCAACTGGACGAAGCCCTCAACCTCAGCCGCCGAAAGTTGAAGGAGCAGATGGATGGGCTCGCCAGCGTCCTTGGCGAGCAGGCCCATTCCCAGGCGGTGGAGGACGAGAAGCGTGCACGACTGATGGCCTTGGTGGGGGGGGAGCAGAGCTTTCGTCCCAACGACTTGGTGACCCTGCAGCACTTGTTGTCCGAGGCCGAGCAGATGACCGCAGAAGCGGGCAAGCGCGTTCGCCATGCCGAGCAACAGGTGGGCATCGCACAACAGCAGTCCGACGCGGCGCTTCGCGCATACCAGCGGGGAGAGCAGCAGTTGCAAGCCTGTCAGCAGCGGTTGGAACAGGCCCTGGCCACCGCCCAGGCGGAGCAAGACGATCAGCAGGACGAAGAAGCGGAAGACGCGTCCGTCGCACGTCTGCTGGCCGCCCAGCGCAGCGCCGCCGCCGCGGCCCAGCAGGAGGCTTGAACATGGCCCTCTCAGGCGACCCTTTTGCCGGTGCCGAGGCAATCATCAACCTGGGTGAATCGGCCAAAAGCCTGCTGACGCTGCTGGCCTTGTGCAGCTTGCGGGGCTACGTGGCCCTGCTGGTGCTGCCCGTGAGCAACGATCAGGTGCTGCAAGGCGTGGTGCGCAATGGCGTGGCCTTGACCATTGGCCTGTTCATCACCGCGGGGCAGCCCCTGCATCTGGTGGACAACGTGGGCACGCTCACGCTGCTGGCCATGATTGCCAAGGAGGGCCTGATCGGTTTGCTGCTGGGCTACGCCATCGCCACGGTCTTTTGGGTGGCCGAAGGGGTGGGGGTGCTGATCGACAACCAGGCGGGCTACAACAACGTTCAACAGACCAACCCGCTCAGTGGCGAACAGAGCACGCCGGTGGGCAACCTGCTGTCGCAACTGGCCATCTGTGGCTTTTACCTGCTGGGCGGCATGCTCGCGCTGGTGGGGTTGTTGTTCGAGTCGTTCCATTGGTGGCCGCTGGGCAAGCTCATGCCCGAGTGGTCGCAGCTGCTGGAGCGGTTCCTGCAAGTCCAGGTGTCCAGCTACATGCAGGTGGTGGTCAAGATCGCCAGCGCGGTGGTGATGGTGCTGCTGCTCATCGACCTGGGCATTGGCCTCATCGCCAAGACGGCCGACAAGCTCGAACCCAACAACCTGGGCCAACCCATCAAAGGGGCGGTGGCCATGCTGATGTTGGTGATGCTGGTGGCGGTGTTTTTCGAACAAGTCAAGCCCCAACTGGCGCTGCACAGCGTGGCCCGGGACCTGACGGTGTGGCTCAAACCCTCTGGCCATTGAGGGCGGCTGACTTCGCGAGTCCTGATGACGCTTCGCTTGCGACCTGCACCAACCGCCCTCAAACCGGATGCTCACTGATACCTGCGTAACCCCATGAAATGGAGGCGAACCTCATGCCTGCTCCCCACCGACCGAGTGCCGAGCGCAGCTCCTTGCTGCTCAAGCCTCACAGCATCCTGTACCCGCCCATACCGCGCCACAGCGCCCGGGGGACCGAAGACACCCTGGACGAACTTCACGCCGGCGTGGACACCGTCTGGAAGCCCGTGCATGGCACCTTCGATTGCAGCGATTCGCTGCTGACCTTGCGCTACTTCAGCATGCAGTCGCTGCAGCTTCGGCTGGGGCAGCTGATGCAAGGCCGGGGTGCACTGCACAGCCCGGAGGTCAGCCTGTTTCTCCGGGGGCGCTTCGACCATGTGTACGTGACCACCCCCGCCTACCTCCGGATGGCAGCCAACACGGTCCAGATGCTGGGAGACCCCCAGCAACAGCCGCTGTTCTTCGACGTGGCGGCGCAGCGGATGGTGATCGACGTGTCCCGGTGTTTCGTGCCCCAGTCGTCTCAGCTGGCTGCCGACACGGTGCGAGGGCTGGTGTCCATTTCCGAGTCCAACAGCTTCAAGCGGTTTGTGGAGCGCCTGTGGGCCGAGTTGGAGCCCGATTGGTCGCCCGGATTGGCCACGCTGGCGGTGGATGTGCTGCACGACACCGCCCGCTGCATCACGCGTCACGTGCTCAAGGAGCCCGAGTTGTCGCTGACCATGCCTGCGCAGCGACTCGCCGATGAAGTGGGTGCCCGGCGCGTGGCGCAGGCGCTGCTCACCGGTGCGGCCTGGGAGACCAAGGCCACTGTCGAAGCCTTTGCCGCGTTGTGGCGGCAAGGCCTGTCCACCCCCCCAACCCGCTGAAACCTTTCCGTCCCCCCACCCCTGACTGTCACCAGTCTATTCTTGGAGTCCATCATGAACATGGCTGTCAACCTCCCCGTCGCACCTGCGCTTCTCAAACCATCCGACCTGCAACCTCCGCTGGCCAAGCCATCGGACTTCGGCCCCGCTGCCGCGCCTGCAGCGCCACAGGGGATGGCCACCCGCAATTCTGCCTCGGCGGACATGCCGCCGCGACAGTCGTTGAGTGCCCAGTTTGGCTTGCCACCCCAGCCTGCACCACAGGGACCTGGTGGACCTGGCCGCCCCGGGCCGGACCTGTCCGCCATCAACAAGGAAGGCGGCAACGACGCCACCGCCAAAGCCAAAGGCGATGCCGAGCAGTCCATGAAAACCATGGCCGACATGAACGCCATCAACATGCGCTTCCAAACCGAGATGGCCGTGATGCAGATGCAAAAGGGCATGAACGAAGCCGTGGCCAAAACGGTCAAGGACATCGGTACCAAGGTGGCTCAGCTCGCCGGTTAACGCCCATTGCTCTCACACGGGGGGGCACCCCTGTCCAGGCCCGTACGCCACAAGGCGCACGGGCTTTTCGTCGTGCGGGTCCAGCGGGGAAGATGGCTTGCCCGGGGGGCGTGGCCGGTCCGCGCACGCGCGGTGCTTGCCCATGGAATGCGATGCGAAGCAAGAATCTGTGAGGATTTCGCTGTGAGGATGTGAATTCTCAACAAAGTATTAAAAACTAGGATGAGCTCCATCGACCTTCCCGGTCTCAACTTCTCCTGGAGTCCACCATGCTTGTCCTTGCCCTGACGTCCCTGAGAGCCAGCGTGCTGCACCGTGACCTCGCCCAGCTGGTGCTCCAAGGTGACATTCCCAGCGCCCTGCGCATGGGCAGCGAGCGTTACGAACGCCTGCCTTCCACCCCCGAAGCCGCTGGCCAACGCGCCGCACTGGGCCAGTTGCTGGGCCGGATCATGCTGGCGTGTGGTCGGGAGGAAGAGGCCGAGGAGCTGTTCCAGCGCCAGTTGAAAAGCTACGAAACCATCTCCCGCCCCATGGTGCGCTGGTACGGCACCATGGACCAAGGTGCCCTGCTGCTGCACCTCAACCGCCCGGCCCGTGCCCTGGAATGTTTTGTGACCGTGGCCGATGACACCCGCGCCCCGGTGGAGGCCCGCATCGAAGCCATGGCCGCGGCGGCCCTGTCCATGCACCGCTCGGGCGACTGCCGCAGCGCCCTGAATTCGGTCAAGGCGGCACGCCACCTGGCCACCTCCTTGGCCAACGAACGCTTTGTGCAACTGATCGACTGCCTGGCCCTGGACTTGTCCACGCTGCACAGCGAACGGGCCGGTGAGTCCATGGACGACCACGCGCTGGGCACGGTGTTCCAGGACGGCGCGGCAGACCTGCTCGACCACGCCACCCTGCACCGCCAATTGGGCGAAGCGGCGACCCAGGTGCAAACCTGGGCCCCGTGGGTGGCCACCCGCATGCGCTACCTGCGCAGCATGCTGGAAAAAGACTGCGTGGGCCCGCGTGCCGCCGCGCATGTGAACGACGCCCTGGCCTGGCTGCGGGAGCGCCGCCTGAGCGAGGTTGAAACCCACGTCCGCATTGAAGGGGCGCTGATGCTGATGGCGCGCGACGCCACCCACGCCGCGTCGGAAATGTTGGCCCCGCTCACGTTCAATGAAATGCAGATGCGCCGCAGCCGCTACGCGCTGGAATTGCAATACTGCCTGGCCAAGTTGCACCAGCACCAAGGCCGCCACATCGACGCCTTGCGCCTGTACCGCCTGCACACCCAGCAGGCCGTTCAGGCCCTGCGCAGCTACGCCACCGTCAGCCGCACGCCCGCCTTTTTGCAACAGGCCAAGCAGGCCGACGCGGGTGATCCCGCCAAGATGCGCCTGCCGCTGCGCTACCGCCGCGCCTACCAGTTCATCCTGGACCACCTGACCGACGAAAACCTCTCGGTGCGGCAGGTGGCGGCCCACGTCGACGTGACCGAGCGGGCGCTGCAACTGGCCTTCCGGGCGCACCTGGGCATCACCCCGGCGGAGCTGATCCGCACCCGCCGCATGGAAAACATCCACCAGGACCTGCAAGACCAGGGCGGCAGCGCCGCGGTGTTGGAAGTGGCCTCCCGCTGGGGGGTGCGCAACCGGTCCACGCTGGTGCACAACTACCGCTCGCGCTTTGACCAGACGCCCACGCAAACCTTGCGCGGCATGGGCTCGGACATGGGCGGCGCTGGCTGCGAGGCCTGACAGGCACCCGGCATTGTGGTCTGGTTGCTATAAAAATAAGAGCTGCTTGCGCTTTTGAATAAAGCGCTAGTCGGCAAAAAACCTTTGAATTTTTTGCCCCAGGACTCCGCCGGTCAGGTGTCGGCGTGTTGGCTGGGAATCCAGACACTGACCCGTGTGCCCCGCCCTGGGGCCGCATCCACCACCACCGTGCCCCCCAGTTGCTGGGCACGCTCCCGCATGCCCAGCAAGCCCAAGGATGGACCGTCCAACGCCCAGGCGTGGATGCCGGAACCGTCGTCCACAATGTTCAACTGGCAGCCACCGCCGTTGTGCTGACCGAAAATGCGCACCGTGCGGGCCTGTGAATGGCGAGCCACATTGGTCAGTGCTTCCTGAACAATGCGGTACAGCGCCACGGAGGCGGCCTCGGTCAAGCCGCAGAAGTCAGAGGGAATGTGCACCTCGCAGCTCAGGTCGGTGGTCTTCTGGAACTGGGCCACCAGCCATTCCAGGGCCGGGCCAATGCCCATGCCCAGCACGGGCGGTCGCAACGCCACCGTGACCGAGCGCACCACCCGGATGGTGTCGTCCACCTGGGCGGTGAGCGCCACCAGCCGCCCATCCAGCCAGGCGCTGTCTCGCTCTTCGCGGTAACGGAGGGTGCTGATGCCAATGCGAAGGGCCGTCAAACACTGGCCCAGTTCGTCATGGAGCTCGTGCGCGATGCGCTTGCGCTCGTCTTCCCGGTCGGACTCCCGAAGGGAATTCAACTCCTGCAATTGCGCGTAGGAGTCGCGCAGACGCCTCTCCGCCTCCTTGCGTTCGGTGATGTCATACGCCAGCGCCAAGGCCAAGTCGTGATTTTCAAAACGAATGGGGCTGCTGTGGACTTCCACCGGAAAGATGGAGCCATCGCGACGACGATGTCGGGCTTCGAACGTGACAGGTCCTGTGGTTTTTTCCCAGACCACGTGCCAAGTGGCCGCAATTGCTTCCGCGGAAATGTCCGGATCAATGTCCATCACGTTGAGTTGTTGCAACTCTTCGGCGCTGTACCCATGGGCTCGGCAAGCCTCTTGGTTGACGTAGAAAAAAGCGCCATCCTTGCCAATCAGGTACGCCGCTTCGCGCACCTGGTCCAGGGCATAACTCATGAGCTTCAGGCGCTGGTTGCTGTTTTGCAGTTCCGCCGTGCGCTGGGCCACCAGGTCTTCCAGCTGCGCACGGTACTGGCGCAACTCTTCGTTCTGGGTGTGCACCTGCAACTGCATGCGCCGCAAATGGATGTGGGTGGACACCCGGGCCAACAACTCGTCGCGCTGAAAGGGCTTGGTCACGTAGTCCACGGCACCGAGCTGGAAACTGCGGATCTTCTCATCGGTGTCCGACAGGGCGCTGATGAAGATCACCGGCACATCCCGCGTGTCGGCTCGGGCCTTGAGCTGTCGACACACCTCGAAGCCGTCCATGTCGGGCATTCGAATGTCCAGAAGGATGAGGTCGGGCACCCGGTGAGCGGCCGATAACAACGCCAGCTTTCCGCTCAAGGCCGTGCGGACCGAGTGTCCGGCTTCTTTCAGAAGATCGCTGAGGATCTGCAAGGAAGCCTCGGTGTCGTCAACGGCCAGGATGCTTCCATGGTGTGGCATGCACTCTCCTGCGTCAGGTGCGGCTGGCTTCCAGCGCATCCAGAATGGCCTGGTAGTCGAATCGATCCACCATCTCCGACAGCGCCGCGGCCAAGGCCGCGTTCGTGGCGGCGATTTGCGCAATGAGCCCGTGCATCTTTTCCCCGTCCAGGCTCAGCGCCGCTTCGGTCAGGGCCGCGCGCCATGCCGTGGACTGGGCTGCCAACGCGGCGGGTTGGAGTGTCGCGGTGGTGGTGGTGGCGGTGGCGGTGGACGGTGCATCGTCCGCGGTTCGCTGCCACGTCAGGTGCAGCAAGCGCTGCAAGGTGGGCAACAACTCACCCAGTTGAACCGGCTTTTTCAAGAACGCATTGCAGGCGTCCACAAAGGCCTGCTTTCGATCCCCGTCGGCATTGGAGGCCGACAAACCAATGACCGGCACGGCGCTCAGCTGGGTGTCGGCACGCAAGGCCTGAAGGGTGGCGACACCATCCCATTGCGGCATGACCAGGTCCAGCAGGATGAGGTCGGGACGAGTGGCCTGGGCCAGTTGCAAAGCCTCCTGCCCGCCGGATGCAATGCGCACGTCGAACCCCAGGGGCGTCAGGATGTCTTGCAGCAACACCGCATTGACCGGGTTGTCATCCACCACCAGGATGTGCCGACGCACGCCCAGGTAGCCGGAAATGTTCCGGTCATCGGTGGCGTCACAGGGCCGGTGGGCTGGCGTTTCGGGCAAGGCAACCGCCAGACGGAAGGTGCTGCCCTCGCCCGGGACACTGGAAACTGAAAGGGTGCCCCCCATCAGGGAGACCAGGCTGCGCGAAATGGGCAGCCCCAAGCCAACCCCCTCGCGCCCTTGGGCGTCGGGTGTGAGCTGGGTGAAGGGCTCGAAGATGGCGTCCAGTTGGTCGTGGGGAATGCCAATGCCGGTGTCCGTCACTTCGCACACCAGGGTCTGGCCGTGACCCGCACCATAGGACGCCCGCAACACCACCGAGCCCGACGGCGTGAACTTGATGGCGTTGGCCAGCAGGTTGAGCAACACCTGCCGCAGGCGGCTTTCGTCGCCCCGAACCCAGGCGGGAAACGGTGTGCTCAACTCCAGCCGCAGGTCCAGCCCTTTTTGCAGGGCACGCGGGCGGGTGATGTCCACCACCTGCTCGAACAACGCCACAGGGGACAGGGGAGCCAAGGTCAAACTCAGTTTCTGGGCCTCGATCTTGCTGAGGTCGAGGATGTCGCCGATCAAGGTCAGCAGGTGTTCGCCGCTGGCGTGCATGACGTTGATCTGGCGCCGCTGCTGGGCGGTCAACCCGTCCTGCCGGGACAAGAGCTGGGCATACCCCAGGATGGCGTTGAGCGGCGTGCGCAGCTCATGGCTCATGTTGGACAAGAACACGCTCTTGGCCCGGTTGGCGGCTTCGGCCGCTTCCTTGCCTTTGCGAATGGCCTGTTCCGCCTGGATGGCCTCCACCACCAGTTTGCGGGTGGTCAATCCGTAGACCTGGCACATCAAGTAAAGCCCGATGGCCGCCACGCCGAACGCCACAGGCAGCCCCCCATCGGCAAACCCCGAAACCACCGTGGGCCACAAAATGCCCAAGGTGTACATGGCCAGGCAGCCCGGGTGGGTGGCCATGGCCTGGGTGGAGGCAATGGCCACGATGCCGATGGCCGTGGCCTGCAAGGCCCCGGTGGTGGGGTTGTCGTGCAGCCCCGGCATCAGGATGACGCTGCCCCAGATGCTGCCGCTGATGCCCACGCAGACCATCAACAACGATGTGAGGCGCTGACGCCGGACCGGGTTGTCCAACGAGCGCTTCAGAAAATAGCAGGTGGTGGCACTGAACATTTCCGCCACCACCAGGGTCACCAGCCAGATGAGCAGCATTGCATCGGGAACCGCCCCTTTGGCCATGTAGGCCTGGGGACCGTATCCCAGAAACGCAAACAGGCTGGAGGCCATTTCCTGTTTGGCCAAGCGCCGGGCCAACTCGCGGCGGAGCACCTCCCGGTCGTCGGCACCCGCGCCAGCGGGCAGGGAAAGGGTACTGCTTGCGTTCATGCGGTGCACCTTGGAACGTGGGTTACCGGCCCAGTTGGGTCAGGGCCGCCTGCAAACCGGCCAGCCCGCCCACGCGCTGCTCGTTGATGAAGATTTGCGGCATTTGCCGCACCGACGGACCACACTGGGCATAAAACGCTTGGCGCTGGGCGTCGTCGTCGATCTTGATTTCTTCAAAGGGCAACGAACGCGATGTGAGCAGCATCTTGGCGGCATCACACTGCTGACAGGCGGATTTGGAGTACACAACGATTTTCATGTTCATGCACCAAGTGTATGAGGCCAATCATCGCCTGCCAGGCGACATTGATCGTGCGGTGACCGTCTTCAGCGGTCTTCGTCAAACCATTCGTGCAGCGGCTTGGGTTGCCCGAACACAAAACCTTGGCTTTCGTCCACGCCCAGGGCCGTGACGGCCTGGTGCAGTGCCGGGCTGCTGACAAACTCCGCCACCGTGCGCACCTTGAGTTGGTGCGCCACCTTGACCATGGACTCCACAATGACCCGGTCCACGGGGTCATTGAGCAGGCTCTTGATGAACGCGCCGTCGATCTTGATGTAGTCCACGTCAAACCGCTTGAGGTAGTCGAACGTGGCCACCCCGGTGCCAAAGTCGTCAATGGCCACGCGACAACCACATTCCCGAATGGCGCGGATGGTGTCCGTGGCCTGCCCTGGGTTGGCAATGGCCTGGCTTTCGGTGATTTCAAACGTGAACTTGTGCGCCGGCAATTTGTGCATGCGCAGCCCATCGGCAATGCGTTGGGCCACGGTGGGGCTGGCCACGGTGGGACCGGAGAGGTTGATGGCGCAATGGCTCAAGGCCTCCAGCGCTTTCGGGTGGGCGGCAAACCACTGGAAGGTCTGCTCCATGACCGCCATGTCCAGCAGCTGCATCAAACCTGCGCGCATGGCCACGGGCAGAAAGGCCCCGGGGGGAATGATGTTGCCCGCGTCGTCTTTCAGGCGGATCAGCACCTCGTACTTGTGCTTGAGAGCGCTGGTGTCCACATTGGCCACAATGGGCTGGGCAAACAGGACCAGCTTCTTTTGCTGAATGATGAGGCGGATGCGCTCCGCCTGCTCGGCTTCGAGTTTGAGGGCCTGGGCCGACTCGTGATCGACCGGCAGCACCTGGATCTGGCGGCTGTCCTGAGCCATCTGCTCGGCCTGGCGCAGGCAGGCCATCACCACCTCAATGGGGGGGCTGGGGTCGGACTCGATCGTCACCGCCGCCAAGGTCCAGATCGGGCGTCCCACGCTTTCATCGACCAAGGCCCGGGTCTCCAGCACCGCAAAGTTCAGCTGCGTGAGCAAGGCATCCAGCTCTTCGCCGCCGCCGGGCAACAAACCCACAAAATGCGCCTTGGACACCCGGGCCCACAACACTTTGGGGGCAGCTTGCGTCAGGGCGCCGCTGGTGGACCGTTCCACCATGTCGCTTTGTTTGGTGCCCAGCAGTTGCTCCATGGAGTCGGCATTGGTCATCTGGACGCTGACCAAGGTCGGCCTCCGTGTAGGAGAACCCTCTCCGAAATGGCTGAACTGGGTGTCCGAGGCGTCGTCCACCCGATCACCCATCTCTTCGAACTTCCGGTACAGGCCCGAGAGGCTGAGGAGGTTGGTCAGTGGATCGGTGTCGGCCTGACGTTCCAACCTGCGCAGCGCCAGACGTCGCTCATGCGCGGTCACCTGAAGGACTTGCACGGCCATGATGCCCACGGCCACGGCCAGCACCAACCAACTCAGTTCCGTGGCCCGCACCAGAGCGGGAACACCCGCGGCAGGCAGGGTGAATTTGGCCACCACCAAGGAAAGCACCCCGGTCAGCAAGGTCATCAGGTGGATGGTGAGCGAGCCGGCACGGGTGGCGTCCCACACCAAAAAAGGCAGCATCAAGATGATGGCTGCCCGGGCCTGCACGGGCAGCTGCCATGTCCAGAAAGCGCCGGCGGTCAAGGTCAGCAGCACGATGGCCGACAAGGTGCGCCAATCCGCCCGAAACGCCTCCAGCGCCTTGTCGAAGAACCGCTGATGCCCTCCACGGGTGCGGGCAATCAGCCACTCCCAGGTGAGTGGGGCCACCAACACCGTGCTGGCCAGGAACAACACCCAGTGTGCACCCCACATCCAGGCCAGGCGCATCCACGGGGTTTGTGGTTGCCACAGGACCCAGCCCACGGTGAGGATCAATGACGACACCGGTGCCGCCAGCATGCCTTGCACCCGCAGGAACGCAATGACCGTGATCATGCGGGCAAACGGCTGTGAGGTGCCCGCAAACCGGACTTGCAGGCGCTTCCAGGCCAACCACTGTCCCACCCCGGTGGCTGCGGCCACCACGGGGGCCATGAACAAGGCCTCCGGGTGGGTCAGGGCCGACCAGGCCATCACCCCCAGGCTCAAGGACCAGATGGCCTTGTGCCCCCGGGTGAGGAGCAAGGAAAACCCCATGCCCGCCGCGGGCCACAGCAACGGCAGCCACAGCTGTTGCACCCCTGCGACGTTGGCGAGCACCGACAGTGCGGCAATCACCACGGCATGCATCCACACCGCAATCCAGCCATGCTGCGGCGAGTGTCGACGGTGGGAAGGTTTGGAGCGCATGGAACCCGGAGAGTGTGGGGGAATCTTATCGCCACAGGCACCCACTGACCATTACGATCGGCCGCAACGTGCAGCATGTCATGAAGAACCCCACGAAATCCCTTCGCCGGACGCGGCTGATTCACGCCCTGGGGGCGCTGTCCCTGTGTTTGGCCATCCCGGCGGGAGGTGCCCCAGCGCCACGCGAATCGGCCATCGCGTTGCCCCGCCTGGGTGACAACGGTGGATTGGACATGGTGGCTGAGCGCAAGCTGGGAGACCGAATCGCCCAGCAAATCCTGCGCGACCCAGACCACTTCGAAGACCCGGCCCTCACCGACTACCTGCGCCACGTGTGGCAACCGCTGTTGCACACGGCCCAAACGCAAGGCCAGCTGGACGCCGACATGGCCGACCGCTTTGCCTGGAAGCTGATGCTCATCAAGGACCGCAGCGTCAATGCATTTGCGTTGCCGGGGGGCTACCTGGGCGTCAACCTGGGGTTGATGGCCACGGTGGGCTCGACCGACGAACTGGCCTCGGTGCTGGCCCACGAGTTGTCCCACGTGGCCCAGCGCCACATTTCGCGCATGGTGGCGCAGCAGGACCGGCAAACCCCTTGGATCATCGGCGCCATGGTGCTGGGCGCCATTGCCGCCAGCAAGGCCAAGAACGTGGACGTGGCCCAGGCGGCCATGGTGGGCGGGCAAGCCGCCGCCATGCAAACCCAACTCAATTTCTCTCGCGACATGGAGCGGGAAGCCGACCGCGTGGGGTTCGGCGTGATGACCGAAGCGGGGTTTGACGGCCTGGGTTTCGTGTCCATGTTCGGCAAGCTTCAACAAGCGGCCCGACTCAGCGACGACGGATCGTTCCCTTACCTGCGCAGCCACCCGCTGTCCACCGAGCGCATTGCCGACATGGCCACCCGCCAGGCCCAACTGAGCGCCCAGCGCAGTGCTCGCCCTCCCGTGGCAACGACGCAGACCTCCCGCACATGGCATGCGCAGATGGCGGCACGGGCCCGGATCCTGACCGAGCCCGACACCCATCGGCTTCAGGCCTGGGCGGACGGCCAGCCGGTGTCCGGGACCGACGTGGCGCCCGGGGTGCTGGCCTACAGCTCGGCCTTGGCGGCGTCCCGGCTCAAGAACCATGCCGCCGCGGTGAAGCGCGTGAACACCGCGCCGCAATCCGCGGATGCCGACCCGCAAGCGAGGCTGGCCTGGGTGTGCCTGGCCTTGGAAGTGGGGCAGGCCGCGGGGTGGCCCAAGGAGGCCCACTGGACGAGCTGGGCCGACGAAGCCGCCCGGTCGGGCGAGCGGTCGGGCGTGTTGTGGGGCAATGTGGCCCGGTTGGAACTGGGGCAGGCCGCACAAGCCAGCGACGCCTTGCAGGCGTGGGTGGTAGACCACCCCGATGACGCGCAGGCCTGGCAGGTCTTGTCGCGCGCCTGGAATGCCCAGGGGCAGCCCATTCGTGCCATCCGTGCAGAGGCCGAAGCCCGGCTGGCGGCGCTGGATCTGGCGGGGGCGGTGGACCGGCTTCAAGCCGGGCGTGACCTGATGCGCCAACCCGGCTCGGCGGCCCGAGCCGACCACACGGACCTGTCCATCCTGGACGCCCGTTGGCGCGAGCTCAGCCAACGTTTGCGCGAAGAGCAAAAGGACGAACGGCGGTGACATAATCCCGCCACCTCAATTTTTGGAGACTGGATTGGAAAGCAGCCCTAGCGGCACGCTTTCAATCACCCGTTGAGCTGTTGCAGAGGACGGCACGGGGGTTGAAAGCGACGCCCACCCCCCTTTTTTTCGGTCAACCGCCTGGCGGTGCAGACCGGCCCCTCACCTGCAACGGAGTTGAGTCATGCTCAATGTGTTCACGCTGGCCAATGGTCGGCTGTTCCAGGAAGAAATCGAATCGCTGGAAGAACTGGCCCGGTTCAAGCCCATCTGGGTGGACCTGGAAGATCCCACCCCCGAAGAACGTCGCTGGGTCAAGCAGCACTTCGGCCTGAGCATCCCCGAAGATGCCATGGACGACGACATTGAAGAATCGGCACGGTTCTTCCAGGAAGACAACGGTGAGCTGCACATCCGCTCCGACTTCCTGATCGACGACGAGGAAGACCCCCGCACCGTGCGCGTGGCCTTCATCCTGAACGAACAGAACGACGAGCTCAAGAGCCGTGGCGTGCTGTTTTCCATCCACGACGAAGACGTGCCGGTGTTTCGCCTGCTGCGCATGCGTGCACGGCGCATGCCCGGCCTGATCGACGACGCCAAGGACGTGCTGCTCAAGCTGTTTGACGCCGACGCCGAGTACAGCGCCGACACCCTGGAAGACATTTACGACGACCTGGAGCAGGTCAGCCGCAAGGTGCTGTCCGGCGACGTGACCGACGCCATGGCCAGTGAAGTGCTGGCGGCCATTGCCCGGCACGAGGACATGTCCAGCCGCATCCGCCGCAACGTGATGGACACGCGCCGCGCCGTCAGCTTCATGATGCGCACCCGGCTGCTGGGGTCGGAGCAGTTTGAGGAAGCGCGCCAGATCCTGCGCGACCTGGACTCGCTGGACGGCCACACCGCCTTCCTGTTCGACAAGATCAACTTCTTGATGGATGCCACCGTCGGTTTCATCAACATCAACCAGAACAAGATCATCAAGATCTTCTCGGTGGCCAGCGTGGCCTTGCTGCCTCCCACGCTGATTGCCAGCGTCTACGGCATGAACCTCACCATTCCCGAGGTGGAGCTGTTGGGGCGTGCGGCCTACCCCTATGTGGTGGGGCTGATGGCGGCTTCGGCGCTGGTGCCCATGCTGTACTTCCGCAAGCGCGGATGGCTGAAGTGATGCTCATGGCAAAAATCACCTCTTGCGCTTGATGCAATTGGTATTTTTGCTATTAATTTGCAAGCACTCGACTCAGCCGAGGCAGGCTGGACAACACCATGTGGGCGCTGTAGCGGCTGGCCACGTCCTGCACAAAGGTGACGAAATCGCGGTGGGCGTCGTCGTCGGCCCGGTCTGAGATGGTGCGCACCGCGGCAAACGGCACTCCGAAATCAGCACACACCTGGGCCACGGCGGCCCCTTCCATCTCCACCGCCAGGGCATCGGGCAGGGCCTGGCGCAGGGCCTGGCTTTCGGTCGAGGTGCACACAAACCGGTCGCCGCTGACCACCAGGCCCTGGTGGGCTCGGGGTTGCTGCAGCCCGTGGCGGGCCATGGCGTCGGCCCCCACGTGTTGTGGCAAGGCCCCCAGCACCTCGTGGGCGGCGGTCAACAGCGCATCGGCCCAGGGCGCGTGGGTGGCCCAGCGGTCAGCCGCATGCCCCGGCACCACATGGCGGGGAAACAGCGGCGAGGCATCCATGTCGTGCTGCAGCAGCGACGACGCCACCACCACGTCGCCCACGGCCACTCCGTCGCCCAGGCCGCCCGCCACGCCAGTGAACACGATGCCGTCCACCCCGTAGCGCTGCAACAGCACGGTGGCGGTGGTGGCCGCGGCCACCTTGCCAATGCCCGAAACCACGGCCACCACCTCGCACCCCTGCAGGTGCCCGGGCCAGAACACCCGTCCCGCCACCGTTTCGCGGTGCTCGTCGGGCATTTGGTCCAACACCGCTTGCAGTTCCTGGGGCAAGGCGGCCATCAGGCCCAGGCGCACGGGGGGCATGTTCACTTCTTGTCGCGCAGTTCGCGGCGCAGGATCTTGCCCACCGGGGTCTTGGGCAGCTCGGTGCGGAATTCCACGATCTTGGGCTGCTTGTAGCCGGTGAGGTGGCGGCGGCAGAAGTCACGCACCTCGTCTTCGGTCAGCGAGTGGTCTTTTTTGACGATCACCAGTTTCACCGCCTCGCCGGTCTTGGCATCGGGCACACCCACCACCGCGCATTCCAGCACGCCGGGGCAGTCGGCCACCACGTCTTCCACTTCGTTGGGGTACACGTTGAAGCCGCTGACCAGCACCATGTCCTTCTTGCGGTCCACGATCTTGAAGAAGCCCTTGTCGTTCATGACCCCGATGTCGCCGGTCTTGAAGTAGCCATCGGGGGTCATGACCTTGGCGGTTTCGTCCGGGCGTTGCCAGTAACCCGCCATGACTTGCGGGCCTTTGATGGCGATTTCGCCGGGTTCGCCCAGGGGCACGTCGTTGCCATCGTCATCCAGGCAACGCAGCCAGGTGTTGGGCAGGGGCACGCCAATGGTTCCGGTGAACTCGGTGGACGTGACGGGGTTGCAGGTGGCTGACGGGCTGGTTTCCGACAGGCCATAACCCTCCACGATGGGGCAGCCCGTCTTCTCCAGCCACAGGTGGGCCACGGCGTGCTGCACGGCCATGCCACCGCCCAGTGACACACGGAGGTTTTTCCAATTCACCGTGCCAAAGTCCGGGTGGTTGGCCAGGCCGTTGAACAGGGTGTTGACCGCCGGAAAGCTGTGGAAGGTGTGTTTGCTCAGCTCTTTCAGCACGGCGGGCATGTCGCGCGGGTTGGGGATGAGGATGGTCTTGCCGCCCATGCGCAGGGTCAGCATCATGTTCACGGTGAACGCGAAGATGTGATACAGCGGCAGGGCGCACACCGAGGTGTACTGCTCCTCCTTGGGGATGTTGCCCACCACGGGGGCGTTCCAGGCTTCGGACTGCAGGGCGTTGGCAATGACGTTGCGGTTGAGCAGCACCGCGCCCTTGCTCACGCCCGTGGTGCCGCCGGTGTACTGCAGCACCGCCACGTCGTCCGGCTTGATGTCGGGCGGGGTCAGGGTGCCTTTGGTGCCCTGGGCCAGCGCCTCGTTGAAGCGGACGGCCATGGGCAGGTTGAACGGCGGCACCATCTTCTTGACCACGCGCACCACGAAGTTGACGATGCCGCCCTTCAAGGCCCCCAGCAAATCACCCATGGACGCCAGCACCACCTGTTTGACCGGGGTGTTGGCCAGGCAGGCTTGCAGCGTGTGCGCAAAGTTCTCGATGATGACGATGGCTTTGGCCCCGGAGTCCTTGAGCTGGTGCTCCAGCTCCCGCGGGGTGTACAGCGGGTTGACGTTGACCACCACAAAACCGGCACGCAGGATGGCCGCCACCGTGACCGGGTACTGCGGCACATTGGGCATCATGATGGCGATGCGGTCGCCCTTGACCAGACCCAGACCCTGGAAATAGCTGGCCAACGCGGTGGAGAGGCTGTCCACCTGGGCGTAGGTCATGTCCTTGCCCATGAAGCTGTACGCAGGCCGATGGGCAAACTGCTTGAAGCTCACCTCCATCAGCTGGGCCAGCGACTGGTATTGCGCCACGTCGATGTCGGCAGGCACGCCGGGGGGGTACGCAGAAAGCCAGGGGCGGTTGGCGGATGCATTCATGTGCACAGTCTCCATGTTGTATTTGATTCATAAACGAACAACCGTTCGTTTATTGCGACATTTTCTGTCATTTTGGCGTGTACTGACGCGAATCTGACAGAGGGAAAACCAAAAAAAGGGGTGCCTCCCTAAATGGCGACACCCCTGCGTTTTGGGCCCATGGGGGTGAAACGGCGTCAGGCCTTCAGGGCTCCCAGCACCTCGTCCAACATCTTCTTGGCATCGCCGAACAACATGCGGTTGTTGTCCTTGTAGAACAGCGGGTTGTCCACCCCGGCGTAACCGCTGGCCATGGAGCGCTTCATCACGATGGAGGTGCGGGCCTTCCACACCTCCAGCACCGGCATGCCGGCAATGGGGCTGGTGGGGTCGTCCTGGGCGGCGGGGTTCACGATGTCGTTGGCGCCGATGACCATGGCGATGTCGGCCTCGGGGAAGTCCGCGTTGATCTCGTCCATCTCCATCACGATGTCGTAAGGCACCTTGGCCTCGGCCAGCAGCACGTTCATGTGGCCGGGCATGCGGCCCGCCACCGGGTGGATGGCAAAACGCACGTTCACGCCCTTGTCGCGCAGGGTGCGGGTGATCTCGAACACCGTGTGCTGGGCCTGGGCCACGGCCATGCCGTAGCCGGGCACGATGATCACGCTCTTGGCCTCGCGCAGCATCTCGGCGGTTTCGGTGGCGCTCACCGGCACCACCTCGCCCTGGGGCGCGGCGGCTTCGCCCGACTTGGCGGGGGCACCGCCGCCCGAGCCGAACCCGCCCGCGATCACGCTGATGAAGTTGCGGTTCATGGCGTTGCACATGATGTAGCTCAGGATGGCCCCGGACGAGCCCACCAGCGCACCGGTGACGATCAGCAGGTCGTTGTTCAGCATGAAGCCGGTGGCCGCCGCCGCCCAGCCCGAGTAGCTGTTGAGCATGGACACCACCACCGGCATGTCGGCCCCGCCAATGGCCATGACCATGTGGATGCCGAACAGCAGCGCGATGACCGTCATCACCAGCAGGGGCAGCATGCCGCTGGCCGTGTCGTGCGCATGGATGAACTCACGCCCGAACCCGATGACCACCAGCAGCGCCGCCAGGTTGAGCCAGTGGCGACCCGGCAGCAGCAGCGGTTTGCCACCGATCTTGCCGTTGAGCTTGCCGAACGCAATGAGCGAGCCCGAGAACGTGACCGCCCCGATCAAAATGCCCACGTAAATTTCCACCTCGTGGATGACCTTCTCGGCCCCGGAAAATGGCACCGAGGTGTCCACGTAGCTGGCAAACCCCACCAGGCAGGCGGCCAGGCCCACCAGGCTGTGCATCAGGGCCACCAGTTCGGGCATCTGGGTCATCTTGACCACTTTGGCGGCGTACATGCCGATGCCGCCCCCCACCACCAGCGCCATGACGATCCAGGCCACGCCCGAGGGCGTGACCCGCGGGCCGAACACGGTGGCCAGGACGGCCAGCGCCATGCCGATCATGCCGAAGAGGTTGCCCCGGCGCGAGGTTTCGGGGTTGGACAACCCCCCCAGGCTCAGGATGAACAGGACGGCCGCCCCCAGGTAGGCCATGTTGGAAAGGCTTTGGGACATGGTTGTCTTCCTTTGTTCTTGTTGTGGGTTTACTTGCGGAACATGTCCAGCATGCGGCGGGTCACGGCAAAACCGCCAAACATGTTGACGGCGGTGAGCACGGTGGCCGCAAACGCCAGCCAGCGGATCAGGTCATCGGGCCGCCCGGCCATGCCAGCCTCGGGCGGTGCAATCTGCACCAGCGCCCCGATGGCGATGATGCTGGAGATGGCGTTGGTCACGCTCATCAGCGGCGTGTGCAGCGCCGGGGTCACGTTCCACACCACCATGTAGCCGATGAAACACGCCAGCACAAACACCGTGAAGTGCCCCAGGAAGGCCGCAGGGGCATAGGCCCCGATGAACCAGAACGCCACCGCGGCCACCGCAAAAAGGATGGCCAGGGTCTGGGCGGGCAAGGGCCCGGTGCTGCCATGCCCGTGGCCGCCCTTTTTCTCGGCCACGGCGGCCGCGGGTTTGGGTGGTGGGGGCGGGGCTTGTTTGATGGGCGGCGCGGGCCAGGTGACCGCGCCGTCCTTGATGACCGTCAGGCCCCGGATGGCATCGTCCTCCATGTTGACCACGGCCACGCCGTTCTTGGCCTTGCACAGCTCCTCGGTCAGGCGGAACAGGTTGGTGCCGTACAGCGTGGACGACTGCCGTGCCAGGCGCGAGGCCAGGTCGGTGTAACCGATGATGGTCACGCCGTGTTTGACCACGGCCTGCCCGGGCTCGGTCAGCTCGCAGTTGCCGCCTTGTTCGGCGGCCATGTCCACGATGACGCTGCCCGGCTTCATGGTCTGCACCATCTCGGCGGTGATCAGCTTGGGCGCGGGCTTGCCCGGGATCAGCGCGGTGGTGATGATGATATCGACCTCCCGCGCTTGTTGGGCGTACATGTCGCGCTGCGCTTTTTGAAAGCCCTCGCTCATCACCTTGGCGTAACCGCCGCCGCCCGAGCCCTCTTCCTCGTAGTCCACCTTCACGAACTCGCCGCCCAGCGACACCACCTGGTCGGCCACTTCGGCGCGGGTGTCGTTGGCGCGGACGATGGCCCCCAGGCTGGCCGCCGTGCCAATGGCCGCCAGACCGGCCACACCCGCCCCGGCAATGAACACCTTGGCCGGGGGCACCTTGCCCGCCGCGGTGATCTGGCCATTGAAGAAACGGCCAAAGGCGTTGGCGGCTTCCACCACCGCGCGGTAGCCGCTGACCCCGGCCATGGAGGTGAGCGCGTCCATCTTCTGCGCCCGGCTCAGCGTGCGGGGCAGGGCGTCAATGGCCAGCACCGTGGCCTGGGCCGCGGCCAGCTGGTTCATCAGCTCGGGGTTCTGGGCGGGCCAGATGAAGCCGATGAGCGTTTGGCCCGGGCGCACCCGCGCCACCTCGTCGGCACTGGGCGGGCGCACCTTGAAGACGATGTCAGCCGTGGCCCACAGCTCGGCAGCGGTGGGCACCACCACGGCCCCTTCGGCGCGGTAGGCGTCGTCGCTGAACGAGGCAGCCTCACCCGCGCCCGACTCCACCGCCACCGAAAAGCCCAGCTTGACCAGCTTGGCCACCACCTCTGGGACGGTGGCTACCCGTTTTTCGCCGGGGAAGGTCTCCTTGGGCACCCCAATGCGCTGGGGCGTCGGGGCCGTGGGGTTCACGGAAGCGGTGTCGGGCACAGCAGGCTGCATGGTGTCTCCTCAATGAAGGGCTCGAAATCGGTGACCAGGGTGCATGGCCCCGGTCGTCAGGGCACGGGAAAAGGGAAAGGGGGGACGAGCAGGCGCCCGTCCACCAGGCCCGAAGCGGTGCGCACGGCCCGGCCCAGTTGGTGGGTCCAGGCTTCGAATGGACGCCCGGCCACCAGGAACTCGGCGTTGCTGCGGGTCTTGGGTTCCACCAGGCGCTGGTCCATCACCACGTCCAGGCGGATGTAAATGCCCGAGTCGGTGGTGTAGGTGTGGCTGGCCCAGGCGTACGGTGCCGGGGGCAGGGCCTGGTGGGCCTGGAGCACGGCGTCCGCGTCCGGGTGGTGCTTTTGCATCCACCCTTGCTGGCTGGCGTACAGCCGACCCCGCAGGCAGTCGATGCGGGTGGGGCCGGTGGCTTCCGGGTTTTCCACCTGCTCGGCCCGTGCGGGCACACAGCGGGGCGGCTGGTCCGGGGCTTGCCAGGTCTGGGCGCGGGTGGCCGTCAACACCACCGTGGCCAGCCATCCGCCTTGGGGGTTGGGCAGGCCCATCACCTGACGCTGCGCAGGTGCCACCGATGCGCCGGAAGGCACGGTGACCGACTCCACCGGACCCAGCGGGGTCCAACCCGATCCGGGCAGCGCCAGACTCACATGCCCCGCCGGCTCAGCACTGGGGGGCATGCGGGCACAGCCCGTCATCAGGGTGGCCAAGGCCAGCGCCGTGGTCATCAGCCGGAGGGGGTGAACGCGGGAGACAGTCTGAACAGATGCGCCTGACGGCATGGACATTTCCTCTGATTCTGGTGCCCCGAATAGGGGGCTGAAGCTGACACGCAGCTTAACGGAAACCGATACCGCCCCCAAACGTGACCGGTGCGTCGGGTGCGACAGGTCGGCACGGCAGGGCTGCCCATAATCGGCCCCATGAGCGAACGATGGAAACCCAGCGTCACGGTGGCCGCCGTGATCGAACGCGACGGCCGCTACCTGCTGGTCGAAGAACACACCCCCGAAGGCTTGCGCCTCAACAACCCCGCAGGCCACCTGGAACCCGGCGAAAGCCCCGAGCAGGGCGTGGTGCGCGAAGTGCTGGAGGAAACCGCCCACCCCTTCACCCCACAGGCGCTGGTGGGGGTGTACCTGGCGCGCTTCCAGCGGCCGGGGGCCGGATCGGCGCAGGGCGAAGACATCACCTACCTGCGCTTTGCCTACTGCGGCACCGTGGCCGATGCGGTGCCGGGCCGGGCGCTGGACCACGGCATCGTGCGCACCGTGTGGATGACGCCCGACGAAGTCCGCGCCAGCGCCCCCCGTCACCGCAGCCCGCTGGTGGTGCAGTGCATGGAAGACCACCTGCGTGGCCAACGCCACCCGCTGGGGGTGGTGCACACGGCGGCGTCGGTCTGGCAAGGTGGCCACCCATGACCCCGACGGACGGGGCCTCCTGGGCCGTGCTGGCGCTGGCGGCGCTGGGCGCGGGCACGCTCAACGCGGTGGCCGGTGGGGGCAGCTTCCTCACCTTTCCGGCCCTGGTGTGGGCGGGGGTGCCGCCCATTGCGGCCAACGCCACCAGCGCGGTGGCGGTCAGCCCGGGTTACCTGGGCAGCGTGTGGGGGTTCCGCGGCGAACTGAATGCCCTGGACCGCCGCCTGCTGCACCGCGAAGCCCTGCTGTCGGCCAGCGGCGGTGTGGTGGGGGCCTTGCTGCTGCTGGTGACCCCGGCCAAGGTGTTCTCGGGCCTGGTGCCCTGGTTGCTGCTGTTTGCCACGGCGCTGTTTGCGCTGGGCCCTGCGCTCACCCGCTGGGCCGGGGGGCATGGCTGGACGCGGGCGCGGGCGCCCGGGCTGTGGCTGGTGTCGGTGTACGGCGGGTACTTCAACGGCGGCCTGGGCATTTTGCTGATGGCGCTCTACACCCTGACCGGCGAGCCGCGGGTGAACACCGCCAACGCCCTCAAAAACTTCAACTCTTTTGTGTTGTCGCTGCTGTCGGTGGCGGCGTTTGCCGTGGCCGGGGCCATCGCCTGGCCCCAGGCCCTGTGGATGATGGCCTGCGCCACGCTGGGCGGCGTGCTGGGGGCCCGGGTGGCCCGCCGCCTGCCTGCGGCCTGGGTGCGGGGGCTGGTAATGACCACGGGCCTGGCCATGTCGGTGGTGTTCTTCCTGCGGGCTTGAGGCCCGGGCGGGATAATCCCGCCCCATGACTGTCAAGCAAAAAGTGGTTGTGGGCCTCTCCGGGGGCGTGGATTCGTCGGTGAGCGCCTACCTGCTCAAGCAGCAGGGCTATGAGGTCATCGGCATCTTCATGAAGAACTGGGAAGACGACGACGACAGCGAATACTGCTCCAGCCGCCAGGACTGGCTGGACGCCGCCAGCGTGGCCGACGTGGTGGGCATCGACATCGAACACGTCAACTTCGCCGCCGAATACAAGGACCGGGTGTTTGCCGAGTTCCTGCGCGAGTACCAGGCCGGGCGCACGCCCAACCCCGACATCCTGTGCAACGCCGAAATCAAGTTCAAGGCTTTCCTGGACCACGCCATGCGCCTGGGGGCCGACAAGATCGCCACCGGCCACTACGCCCGCGTGCGCTGCGTGGGGGCCGATGGCACATTGCTGCCCGTGGGCACCTCCCGCCTGGGCGATGGGCGGTTTGAACTGCTCAAGGGCCTGGACCCCAGCAAAGACCAGAGCTACTTTTTGCACCGCCTCACGCAGGCGCAGCTGGCGCAGACCCTGTTCCCCGTGGGTGAACTGCACAAGACCGAGGTGCGCCGCATTGCCACTGAGATTGGCCTGCCCAACGCCAAGAAGAAGGACAGCACCGGCATCTGCTTCATTGGCGAGCGCCCCTTCCGCGACTTCCTCAACCGCTACATCGCCCATGCGCCCGGCCCCATCAAGAACGACCGCGGCCACACCATCGGGAAACACGTGGGCCTGAGCTTCTACACCCTGGGCCAGCGCCAGGGGCTGGGCATTGGCGGGGTGAAGGAAAAGGGTGCGCAAAAAGGCGGTGGTGAACACGCCCCCTGGTTTGTGGCCCGCAAGGACGTGAAGACCAACACCTTGTGGGTGGTGCAAGGCCACGACCACCCCTGGCTGCTGAGCGAGGGCCTGACCGCCCAAGACCTGAGCTGGACCGCGGGCACCGCGCCTGCCTTCAACGCCACCGGCCCCGACGGCACCCCCGCCCGCCGCCTGTCCGCCAAGACCCGCTACCGCCAGGACGACGCGCCCTGTTGGCTGCAAGCGGGCAGCGACCCCGCCGCCATTCGCCTGCACTTTGACGAAGCCCAGTGGGCCGTCACCCCCGGCCAGTCTGCCGTGCTCTACGACGGTGAGGTGTGCCTGGGGGGCGGGGTGATCGGGTAAATTTCAAGAAAAAAGTGGCTGTAGCGCTTTATTGATAAGCGCAAGCAGCTATTGTTTTTGATTGTTTTCGTCCTCGTCGTCCGGCTGCTCGCTGTAACGCCGCCAGGCCCCCATGGCCTGGCGCATGGTCAGCAGCTGCTTTTCGAAGCGGGGGCAGGCCTTGCACATCAGCAGGTGCACGCGCAGGGCAGCCCCTTCGCCCCAGCTGAGGGTTCGGTCTTCTCGGGCCACCATCAGTTCGGCGGCGCGTTTGCAGGGAATCATCAGGTCCATGGCGGGCAGTCCGGGGGCGGGGCTCAGGCGGCCTGCTGGTGGCCCAGCCAGTTCAGTTCCAGGCAGGCACGCAGGCGCAGGCGGGCGCGGTGCAGCAGCACGTACAGGTTGGTCGAGCTCACGTCCAGTTCCTTACAAATGTCGTCCACCGACATCTCCAGCCACTCGCGCATCATGAAGGCGCGGCCCTGGGCGACGGGCAGGCGGTCGGTGCACAACTCCAGCACCTCGGCCAACTGGCGGCGGGACAGGTCCTGCTCCGGGTTGCCCCACTCGGCGGGCAGCTCGCTGAAGTGGCCGCGGGCGTCCAGGGGCAGGTCGTCCAGCGGGTCGGCCAGGTCGTCGGGGGTGGTGCCGGGGTCGCAGGCTTCGCGGGCGTGGGCGCGCATCTGGTCCAGCACCTTGTGTTTGAGGATGCCCACCAGCCAGGTGCGCAGCTGTGCCCGTTGCTCGAAGGCCGAGGGCTTGGCCAGGGCGGCCAGCAGGGTGTCGGACACCGCGTCTTCCGCCCAGGTGGGGTTGCGCAGCTGGCGCATGGCGAACTTCAGCAGCATGGGGCGGTGCTGCTGGAGCTGATCGGCCAGGTCGCTGTGGCTGGGGTGTGGTGGGGTGTCGGGCATGGGGTGGCAGGCAAACGGTGCCGCGATTTTGGGCTGGCCGACGGGTTCGAAAAATATTTTTTTGCGGGTGTAAGAAACCGGCCCCGCCGCCCGACTCAAGAGCAACCACCGCGTGTTGCCACCTCTGGCAGCGCGGGGGTTGAACCCTTCAACCACTCGCAGGAGATGCACCTCATGACCCCTTTGAACCTCGACAAACGCGCCCTCATCGCCCTCACCGCCGCCTCCGTGATCGGCATGGGCCTGGCCGCTGCACCCGCCCACGCCCAGGAAAAGGAAAAGTGCTTCGGCATTGCCAAGGCCGGGCAGAACGACTGCGCCAACATCGCCGGGACCCACTCTTGCGCAGGCCAAGCCAAGATGGACATGGACGCAGGCGACTGGAAGTTTGTGCCCAAGGGCAGTTGCAAACAGGCCGGTGGCCTGAGCATGGACGAAGCCAAGGCCAAGGCCAAAAAGGGCTGATGCCATGGCCGGGCTGGGTTGGCGTCACCCCCACTTTGCCCAGGTGCTGGCCGAACGGCCCGCCCTGGACTTCCTGGAAGTGCACAGCGAAAACTTCTTTGCCCCCGGCGGGGCCAGCGCCGAAGTGCTGCGCCAGGGCCGCTCGGCCTACCCCATCAGCCTGCATGGGGTGGGGCTGTCGCTGGGGTCGGCCGCCGGGCTGGACCCGTGGCACCTGGACCAGCTGGCCGCGCTGGTGGAACGCACCGACCCGGTCCGCGTGAGCGACCACGCCAGCTTTGCCCGCGCCCCGTTGACCGTGACCCGCGGGGTGCCCGGAGGCCCCGCGGATGGCACCCAACTCATCCACGCTGCCGACCTGCTGCCCGTGCCCTGG
>DASUON010000109.1:0-3905 GCA_036276615.1 Burkholderiaceae bacterium | reverse complement strand
GGTGACAATGGTGCGGGCAAGTCCACATTGCTCAAGTTGATTGCAGGGGTCATTCGACCCACCGTGGGCGAGTTGAAGGTTCGGGGCAGTCGGTTGGCCATTTTGGACTTGTCCGTGGGGCTCAATGAGGAGTTGAGCGGTCGGGACAATGTGTTGCAGCAACTGGGTTTGTATGGGTTGAGTCGCCAAGATGCGGCGGCTCGGGTGGAAGACATCATTCGCTTTGCCGAGTTGGAGGCGGTCATGGACCGCCCCATGAAGACTTATTCTTCTGGCATGAAGGTCAGACTGGGTTTTTCCATTTTGACCAGTCAATCACCTGATTTATTGTTGATTGACGAGGCGCTCTCGGTGGGGGATTTGGCGTTTCAGCAAAAGTCCATCCAGCGGATGATGGATTTCAAGGAGCAGGGCAAGACCATCATTTTCTGTTCGCACAGCTTGTACCAGATCGAGCAGTTTTGCGACCAGGCACTGTGGATGAAGGGGGGGCAGGTGGCGATGTATGGGCCTTCTCACCATGTGTTGCAGGCATACGACAAGTACCAGCTTTCCAAGGCCAAGCAGCCGTTGGCCGATGCCTCCGAGCAAGGTGAGACGCCATTGCGCATTTCGCGCGTGCGGGTGAGCCCGCCGCCGCCTTTGGAGCAAGGGCAGACGCTGGCGTTTCATGCCGATGTGGAAGCCGTGGACCCAGGCATGCGCTTTCATTACACCCTGTCGATTCGCATCAATGGGGAGCGTGGTTTGGTGGTGGTGGGGAGTCACCTTAGGGGGGATGCGCCGCTGCAGGGGAGTGGTCACATGGCCATTGTGTTGCCCGAGCATCCCATTGCCTCAGGGCATTACACGTTTCACTTGCGCTTGTGGGATGAGAGCGGAATGGTCGTGATATCTGAGGCGGCATTGCCTGATGTCGAGTTCGTCAAATCGGATCGTTTGCT
This sequence comes from Burkholderiaceae bacterium, assembly GCA_036276615.1. Taxonomy (GTDB): domain Bacteria; phylum Pseudomonadota; class Gammaproteobacteria; order Burkholderiales; family Burkholderiaceae_C; genus UBA2334. Next base: position 2,961 of record DASUON010000109.1, on the reverse strand, counting down.
GGGGATGATCCGAACGCCATATCGCTGCGACTGGCAGCAAGCGGCTTGATGCCGGAGCGGCATGCAGTGGCCCGATCCAAGCCGCAAGACTTGGATGTGGTGGTGCTGCTTCCCAGCCGGGTGTTCGGCGGTGCCGAGCGGACCATTGTCAACCTGATTGAAGGCATTGCCCGGTTGCCAGCGTCCCCGCGCGTGACGGTGTGCGCACACGCGGACATGATGGCCCCGCACCTGAGTCCCTTTCCTGGGGTTGAGTTGGTTGACACCTCTACTTGGGGCCTGGGCAGCACGCTCACGGGGTTGGGGGCGGTTCGGCGGGATGCTGCCATGGTGGCAGAGCGGTTGCTGAGCCTGCGCGACGGTCAGCGCAAAACCGTGGTGTTGTGCTTTTTGCACTACGGCGCAGCCATGGCGGTGTGGCTCAAGCGACAGCTCAAGACCCACGACGCCATCAAAGTGGTTGCCAGTCCGCGGGGGCCATCGGTCGGCGGGATTCCGATGATCACCCACCAGCCCTCGCTGCGTCGGTTGTGGCACATGCACATGGCGTTGGCTGGGCGCTGGTGCGATGCTGTGGTGGTGCCCTCAGAAGGCATGAAGCACGAGTTGGAGGGGGTGTATTGGGCGCCACGGCGGCGAGTGCATGCCATTGCGAACAGCTACCCGTCGGTTCTGGACGACGTGTGGCAGACCCGCGTTGCCCGTGGGTTGGCGTGTAACCCCGGGGCTCCCACGCGTTTTGTGATGGCCACCCGGTTGTCCAGCGAAAAGAACATTGACTTGGCGGTGAGAGCCTTTGCAATCCACCACCAGCATCACCCTGCGGATTCGATGACCATCATGGGCGAAGGTCCGGCCTACGCAGAGATCGAAGCGTTGGTGGCCTCCCAAGGCCTCACAGGGCACGTCGTGTTGGAACCCTTTCACGCCGCACCCTTTCAGCGCATGGCGGAGCACGATGTGTATGTGCACACCTGCCTGATCGAGGGGTTTGGCAACTCCATGCTGGAAGCCCTGGCTTTGGGGTTGCCTGTGATCGCCACCGATTGCGACTTCGGCCCGCGCCAGTTGGTGATGCCAGGCATCAATGGCTTGCTGACCCCCGTGTGCGATGCCTCGGCGCTGGCCCAGGCCATGGCAGACATCAAGGCCATGCCTTCGGAAGCCCTCAAGAAGGCGGCAAGGGAAAGCTCTCGGGCCTACAGCAACTTTCTGATGGCCGTCCGTTACGTTGATTTGTTTTGTCGGTTATGAGCACCAGTTCAAACGTGTTGCCTTTGGAGGTGTTGCCCGCAGGCCAAGAGAGCGATGCGTTGCGGGCGCTGTTTGCGCTGGTGTTTGGCCATCCGTTGAATGCGGCACAGTGGGCATGGAAATATGCCAATCCGCAGTCCTTTCACGTGATTTGCAGGGACGAGACGGGGGCGCTGGTTGGGCATGCAGCGGTACAGCACACGGGTTGTACCGCCTCGGGTGTGCACGTGGGGCAGGTGGGGGATGTCATGGTTCATCCAAGTCACCGTGGCTTGTTGTCGGGTGGTGTGTTCGCCCGCATGCTGGATGTGCTGGCCGAAGAAGCGGTACGTCGGGGGTTTGGCTTGTGTTACGGGTTTCCCGGGGACAGACCGGCAAGGCTGGGGTTGCGTCTGGGCATCTACCTTGAGGCGCTGCGTCCCCAAGAGGCGCATTTTCTGCCTGCGAGTGGGAGGGAATCGGTCTGGACCCGTTGGGTTCACCCTGTGGTGGAGGTCTCCGCGCAGGATGTTGCGTGTTGGCTGGACTCCAACGCAGGCTTGACGCATCGCTTGGGTCGGTCTGCCGTCGAGTTGCGCTGGCGTTACCTGGACGCCCCATGCTGTTACCGATTTGTGGCGCTGGGACGCGGACGCCAACGGCAGGTGGCGATTTGCCGCAACATGGACGACGGCTCCGTGCTGCTGATGGATTGGGTGGGCGATGGGGCGCCAACGTCCGATGGCGTGGCACGCATGGCCCGTTTGCTGGGGTGCATGGTGAGGGTCTGGAGTCATCTGCTGGAGGTGCCTGCGGCGGTCACCCGGCACGACACGCCTTTTGTGGTCATCCGCCTGGGCAAGGTCCCGTTGCCTTCTGAACTTGCGGGGTGGATAGGCTGCTGTTCTCCCGGCGATGTGGATGTGTATTGAGATGGAGCCAGATCTGTTGCCCTATCGTGCTGAGTGCCCTGTGGCGCGCTCGGTGGTGGTGTTGGCTCCGCACCCCGATGACGAAGTGTTTGGGTGCGGGGGAACCTTGGTCCAGATGCAGGCCGCGGGGGTGTCGGTCCGCCAGATCGTGCTGACCAGTGGGGATCGCGCGGGTGATGCTTCGCTGCGTGAGGCGGAGTCGTTGTCGGCGGGACAGGTGTTGGGGTTGCCGCCCCCGCAGTTCTGGCGTTTGCCCGACCGGGGCGTTGAAGTCTCCACTGCCTTGGTGGCCCGTTTGGTGGAGATGTTGCGGTCGCTGGACGCCGACATGCTGTTGGCACCGTCGCCGTGGGAGGTTCATCCCGATCACCGCGCGGCGTGTCAATTGGCGCAGGAGGCCGCAACGTGTGTGAGCGGAACGCTCCGACTCGGTTTTTTTGAGGTGGGGGTACCGTTGCGCCCCAACTGCCTGTGCGACATCACCGCGGTCGTGGATCGGAAAATGCAGGCCATGCAGTGTTTCGCCAGTCAGATGGTGCTGCAAAACTATGCCGATCAGGTTCTCGCGTTGAATCGGTTTCGAAGTTACACACTGCCTCCCGCCGTGACGCACGCCGAAGCCTTTTGGTTTCCTGCCGTGGGGCCGTGGCGCCAAGCGGCTGGGCATAGTCTGGATTGGGTGGCCCCGGGGGGGGTGACGGGTGGGCATCCGGGGCAGGTGCTGGTTCCTCCGGAGATTCCGAGCGTCCACGTGTGGGTGGATGGCCGGGGCGAGGCCACTGAGGGCATGAAACTC
>DASUON010000108.1:0-6501 GCA_036276615.1 Burkholderiaceae bacterium | reverse complement strand
GCGGAAATGCAGTTTGTGGAAGTGGAGCTGGACCCCGGCGAAGCCGCCATTGGCGAGGCCGGCAGCCTGATGTTCATGGACAGCGGCATTGCCATGGACACCGTGTTTGGCGACGGCGCGCAGCAAAGCGGCGGCTTCTTCGGCAAGCTGATGAGCGCAGGCAAGCGGTTGGTGACGGGGGAATCGCTGTTCACCACCGTCTACACCAACCAGGGCAGCGGCAAGCAGCGCGTGGCCTTTGCCGCGCCTTACCCCGGCAAAATTTTGCCCATGGACCTGCGCCAACTGGGCGGCACCCTCATCTGCCAGAAAGACGCCTTTTTGTGCGCCGCCCGCGGCGTGAGCCTGGGCATTGCCTTCCAGCAAAAGCTGTCGGTGGGCTTTTTTGGTGGCGAAGGCTTCATCATGCAAAAGCTGGACGGCGACGGCCTGGCCTTTGTGCACGCCGGGGGCACCGTGGTGCGGCGTGAACTGGCCCCCGGCCAAAGCCTGATGGTGGACACCGGCTGCGTGGTGGCCTACACGCCCAACGTCAACTTCGAGGTGCAGTACGTGGGCAAGATCAAGACCGCGCTGTTCGGGGGCGAGGGCCTGTTCTTTGCCAAACTCACCGGCCCCGGCACCGTGTGGCTGCAAAGCCTGCCGTTCTCACGCCTGGCCTCTCGCGTGTTTGCCGCAGCCCCGCAGCGTGGCGGCTCCAAGGAAGAGGGCTCGGTGCTGGGCGGCTTTGCCGCAGGCGGCATGCTCGGCGGCCTGCTGGGCGGCGACGACAACGACTGAGCTCACTGCAAGGTCAGCCCCGACTCCAGCACCCGCTTCACCAGCGGGTGCATCACCTTGCGCTCCGAGCCGATCAGCACAAACTGCTCGGCCACACCGGGGCAATCGGCCAGCCACACCAGGCCCTGGCGCTGCTCCAGGTCGGCCCGCACCAGCTCAGGCGCGGGAAACACCCCCATGCCGCTGGCCCCAAACTGCATCAGCAGGGCACTGTCTTCAAACTCGCCCGCCACCTTGGGGTGGATGTGCTGCTGCTCAAACCAGCGGTTCAGCCGCCCCCGCAAGGCCGCGTGGTGGGTGGGCAGCAACACCGGCAGCACCTGCAAGGGGTGGGGGTGGTTGGCGTCCCGGCTGTGCAGGGCCAGCACCTGCTGCCAGCGCTCGGCCAGCGCCGGGGTGCCAAGCCACTGCACGGGCGACTGGCCCAATGCGTGGTTGTAGACCCGCACGTTGTCGCTGGGCGGGGCAGGGCGGTCGGCCAGGATCATGTCCAGCCGGTGCAACGCCAGGTCGGCCAGCAGGTCGTCGAATTCGTCTTCGTGGCATTCCAGCCTCAGGTGGGGCGTGTCCAGCACGGGGCCCAGCAGGCGGGGAATGGCCAGCTTGGGCAAACCGTCTGAAATGCCCACCCGCAACATCACCTGCGGGCTGTCGGTGGCTTGCTGCAACACGTCGGGCAGGCGTTCGCCCAGCTCAAAAATGTGCTCGGCATGGCGGTAGGCCGCTTCGCCCGCCGGGGTCAGCGCCACGTTGCGCCCCACGGGCTTGAGCAACTGGTAACCCAAGGCACGCTCCAGCTCCCGCACCTGGGCGCTGACGGTCTGCACTGCCATGCCCAGCCTGTCGGCCGCCTTGGTCATCCCCCCCTCCTTGGCCACGGCCCAGAAGTAGTACAGGTGCTTGTAGTTCAGAGGCTGGGACATGGCATTTTCAGTTGAAAAGAAATTGGCTTCTACCGCTTTATTTTATTGAACTTTCAGCTACTGAAACAGGAGTGTTTGAGTGCAACGATTCCCCCATTTGAGGGATGGTGCGATGGCTCAAACTCCGGCACAGTCCCGGCCTTCATATTTTGTTCAGATTGAATCGCTCAAGGCCCATGGGCTTCGATTCGGCTGTGCATTCAAAACATCACGACGTGGGGCAGGGGGAAGGTTTGATCCAAAAGAACAACAACGCCAAATGTTTTGGCGAGGGTGGTTGGTGCGCCCATTTTGTGGCCCGGTTTGCGGCTTGTGTGATCCGTGCAGGGCTGCTGGTTTGGGCTCTGGGCTTTGGCTTCAACGCCCAGGCTTTTCCTGCGTCGGTCACGCAAAACGGCCTGGCATGGCTGACAGCCCAGGTTCAGCCGACGGGTGACATGGCCAGCGGCGCGGCCTCGGGTGCGGCCGATTGGCAGGTCCAGGCTGAAACCGTGTCCACCCTGCGCACCTTCAACCAGCCGTTGCCTCCCGCACTGCTGACGAGTTTGCTGGGTCGGCCTGACGAAGGCGTGGTGGAACTCCTGGCGCGGCAGGTCGTGACCAGCAGCGCAGGCGGCTTGGACAGCAGCGGCATTCAGTCCAGGCTGCTGGCTGCGCAACAAGCGGGCACGGGATGGGGTGCCACCGCAACCCATCAGCCCAATGCACTCGACACCGCCTACGCCCTGTGGGCTTTGAGCGCGGTGAGCAACACCAGCGGGGTGGGGGTGGGCTTGCCGTTTCTGCGCGCACAGCAGTACACCAGCGGCGGCTTTGGCCCGCCCAGCGCATCCGCCGACACCGAACAACCCAGTGTTTTTGGCACCGCGTTGGCCGTGCAGGCCATTGCCGCATGGCGGCAGCAGTTTGAAGCGGGAACCTCGCTGGCCAATGCACAGAACTGGCTGTTGAGCGAACGCGCCACTGGGGTCTACGCCAACGTGTTGGACAACGCCGTGGCCTTGCTGGCGCTGTCCCGCCAAACCAGCGACAGCGCCGTGCTCCAACCTTTGGTGGACGCCCTGGTGAATGCCCAACAAGCCAACGGCAGTTGGGCCAACGACGGGTACCTGACGGCCCTGGCCCTGCGGGCGTTGGGCACCTACAACCTGGCTCCCCCCACTCCCACCACGGGCGGCCTGACCGGCTTGGTGGTGGACAGCGACACGGGGGCAGCCTTGCCCAACGTGCCGGTTGCCTTGGTGGGGGCCAGCAGCCAAACCGTGGCCACGGGCACGGATGGCGGGTTTTCTGTCTACAACATCGCGCCGGGCTCCTACACCTTGAGCCTGTCTCAAGCAGGCTATGCCACGGTCCAGATTCCCGTGGACATTGCCGCGGGGCAGTTGCTCAACCTGGGCGTGGTGCGCCTGACGCCAGCCCCCAACACCGCCAGCTTGAAGGGTCTGGTCAGGGGCAGCAACGGCTATGCGCTGACCAATGCCCTGGTGGCGGTGGGGGCCAACTCCGCCCTCACCGATGCGCAAGGGGCCTACCTCATCACGGGTATCGAGGCGGGCACGCACGACGTGTTGGTGTCGCTCAGCGGGTACACCGCGGCAACGGTGTCCATTGCCTTTGCGCCGGGGCAAGGGTATGTGTTTTCGCCCACGTTGCAGTCCACTGGCTACAGCACCAGCCTCACGGGCAAGGTGGTGGATGCCGACACCAGCGCCCCGTTGGCGGCGGCCACGGTGCAAGTGGGCAGCGCCACGGCCACCACGGGGGCCGATGGCAGCTTCTCGCTTGCCAACCTCAGCCCAGGGGCCTTCAGCCTCAAGGCCAGTGCAACGGGTTATCCCGCCAGCACCTTCAGTGGGGTGTTGCTGGCCGGTGCCAACAGCCTGGGCACCCTGCGCCTGAGCAAGCAAAGTGCCGCTCCCACCACGGCCAGCCTGTCTGGCGTGGTCAAAAACACCTCCGGCACCTTGTTGCAAGGCGTGGCCGTGTCGGTGGCGGGAACAACGGTGTTGACCGATGCCAACGGGGCCTACCAGCTCGCAGGCATTGCGGCGGGGTACGCCAGCGTGAAGGCCAGCCTGGCCGGTTACACCGACATCTCGGTTCTGGTCAATTTCGAGGCGGGCCAGAGCTACGTGTTCTCTCCCGTCATGGGCAGCAGCCCCACCTATGCCACGCTTCAGGGCAAGGTGATGAACGCCACCAGCGGGGCACCCGTTGCTTCGGCCACGCTCACGCTGGGCAGCCTGACCCGCAGCACCGCGGCAGATGGCAGCTTCTCGTTCCCGAACCTGAACCCCGGGGCCTTCAACCTCCAAGTCAGCGCCACGGGCCACCAAGGGGTGGCGGTGAGCGGTACGCTGACCTTGGGCGTCAACGACGTGGGCAACATCCCCCTCACCCCGCAGGCGGCCACCCGCAAGCTGTCTGGCGTGGTGACCGATGCGCTGACCCAAGCCCCCATTGCGGGCGCAAGCCTCAGCCTGGCCGGGGTGACGGGCAACGCCGTCACCGCCGCCGATGGCCGCTACAGCTTTGATGCCGTGGGCGGCAACAGCGCCAGTCTCACCGCCACGGCAGCTGGCTACGTGAGCCAAACCTTTGCCCTCAGCTTCGGGCAAGCGGGAGATGCCACTTTCGACGTGCGCCTGTCTCGCCCCATTGCCTCGCACGTGGCCATTCGCAACGTGCAGACCAACAAACCCAGCTACGAGCCGTTTGGCCCCATCGAACTCGAAGTGGAGGTGCAGAACGGCGACGCCCAGGCCGCCAGCCTGTTGATCGAGGCTGATGTGGTCGATGCGCAAAACCGCGTGGTCTACACCTTCATGGGCAACGCGCCCACCGGGGGCGCGGGTGTGCGCCAGCCCAACCAACCCCTGCTGGTGCCCGCCAACGGCACGCTGACCGTGCCCATGGAATGGCATGCCTTGCGCCAACCTGCCGGAACCTACCGGGTGCGCGCCCGTGCCATGGATGGGTCTGGCCAAGTGGTGGCCGAAGGGCAAACCCAGTTTGACGTTGCCGCCCTCGCCATCTTCAGCGGTGGGCTCACCACCAACCCGCCCCTGGTGCAATACGGCACCCAGCAGGCCGTGGCCTTGAGCGCCAGCGTCACCAACGTGGGCAACCTGCCCATTGCCGCCGGCAATGTGGACGTGAAGGTGATTCTGGAAACCCCCGATGCCACGGGGACCAACCAAACCATCACCCGGGCCATTGCGTTGGCTGCAGGTGCGCCGTTGAACGAGCCCAGGGGCCTGGAGCGGGATGCAGCGGGCAACCTCTACACCGTCAATTACAACGACGGCAAGGTGCTCAAGTACGACACCAGCGGCCAGGTGTCGGTGTTGGCCACTTTGCCCAACGGCAGCTACCCCAAAGCCCTGACGCTGACTTCCAATGGCGATGTGTGGGTGCTGGGCTCCAACGGATCCGCCCTGTACCAAGTGCCCCCCACCGGGCAGGTGAACACCTTTGCGGTCAATGCCTTGGGCAGCTTGAGTTCCATTGGCGTGGATGGCAGCGGGGCTTTGGTCATTGGTGGCACCCAGCGGCAAACCGGCCAACCCCAAATCATCCGCCGGGATGCCGCGGGCACCGAAACCGTGCTGTACACCGGCGGCCTGGCCAACCCGGTCAGCTTTGTCAAAGACGACGCGGGCAACTACGTGGTCACCAACTACGGCGACAGCACCTTGGCCAAGGTGTCCGCGGCCAACGGCAGCATCAGCGCGTTTGTGCCTGCTTCCAGCGGACCAGCAGCACTCAACCGCCCCTGGGGCATCACGCGGGATGCGGCGGGCAACTTCTACGTGGCCAACAGCGGGGCCAACAACGTCATCAAGGTCAGCCCCCAAGGGGTGACCAGCGTGTATGCCAGCGGCTTCAATGGCCCACGCGACGTGAAGTTTGACGCCACCGGCACGCTGTACGTCAGCAGCCAGAACGACAACACCATTTACACCGTGGCCCCCGACGGTGCGGTGGCCGTGTATGCCCGGGGAGGTGTGGCCAACGGGCCGCAAGGCATGCGTTACGACGCGGCGGGCAACTTGTGGATTGCCAACAACGACGGCACGCTGCGCGTGCTGGACAGCAGCGGCCAAAGCCAGGTGGTGGCCACCGGGCTTTCCAGCCCCCGTGGGCTGGCGGTGGACGCCGCGGGCAATGCCTATGTGGCGGACTATTCCAGCGGCTCGGTCCAGAAAGTCAGCAGCACGGGACAGCGCAGCACCTTTGCCAGTGGCTTGTCTGGCCCCTGGGGCGTGGCGGTGGATGCCAGCGGCCACGTGTGGGTGAGCGAATACACCACCGTGGGCCGCATCAAAACCTTCGATGCCAATGGCTCCCTGTTGAACACCACCCAAAGTTTGCTGACCAGCCCCAGCCAAGTGTTGCTGGGCACGCATGGCGAGGTGTATGTGCGCAACAGCGGTTACATCACCGTGGTGGATGGCGCTGGGGCCCGCGTGCTGTACCAAAACCCCTCGGTGGTGATGGACAGCCTGGCGGTGGACCCCAGCACCGGTCACCTGCTGGGCAAGCGTGGCAACGACCTGTACCACATTGACACCACCACCGGCACCGCCACCCAGTGGGCCACGCTGCCCAGTGGCAAAACGTGGTACGGCATTGCGGCCGATGCCAGTGGCAATGCGTATTCCATTGACTATTACGCCCGCGTGGTCAACCGAATCACCCCGGCAGGGGTGGTGGCCCCGTACTCGGGGGTGTTGCCCCGCAACGCTTCAGCCCTGGGCAACGACCTGGCCGGCAGGTTGACGGCCTTCTACAG
>DASUON010000107.1:0-3653 GCA_036276615.1 Burkholderiaceae bacterium | reverse complement strand
GTCATGCTGGCGGCGGACCGCGTCATTGACATGGGGCCGGGCCCGGGGGAGCGTGGCGGCAGCATCGTGTTCGACGGCACCGTGGCGCAATTGCGCGACGCCGACACCCTCACCGGCGCCTACCTGGGCGGGCGCAAGCAGGTCGGCTTCGGTTTCAAACGCATGGTCACCGACGCCACGCCACGCCTGGTGCTGGAGGGCGTGCGCGAACACAACCTGCGCCACCTCAACATCGAATTTCCGCTGCAGCGGCTGGTCACCGTCACGGGCGTCAGTGGGTCCGGCAAGTCGTCCTTGATTCAAGACGTGCTGGCGCCAGCGTTGATGCGCCATTTCGGCCAAGCCACCGAAACCCCGGGCGCGCACGACCGCTTGCTGGGCGCCAACCTCCTCAGCGGCGTGGTGTTTGTGGACCAGTCGCCCATAGGCAAGACGGCGCGCTCCAACCCGGTCAGCTACGTCGGGGCCTGGGACGCCATCCGCGACCTGTTCGCCACCGCGCCCTTGTCGCAGCAGCGGGGCTACACGCCCGCCAAGTTCAGCTTCAACAGCGGCGACGGGCGCTGCCCGACCTGTGGGGGCTCCGGCTTTGAGCATGTGGAGATGCAGTTCCTGAGCGACGTGTACCTGCGCTGCCCGGACTGCAACGGCCAGCGCTACCGGCCCGAGGTGCTGGAAGTCACCATCGAACGCGGTGGCCGCCACTTGAACGTGGCCGCGGTGCTGGATTTGACGGTGAGCGAAGCCGCGCAACTGTTCGCGCAGGACCGCGATGTGATCCGCACCTTGCAGCCGATTGTGGATGTGGGGCTGGAGTACGTGAAGCTGGGTCAGCCCGTGCCGACGCTGAGTGGGGGAGAGGCTCAGCGCCTGAAGCTGGCCGGTTTCCTGGCCGAGGCGGCCAAGGCGGGGGCGAAGGGCAAAAGCGGGCGCAGCGTGACGCGGCAGCCACTGGCCACCAAGGGCATGCTGTTCCTGTTCGACGAGCCGACCACCGGCTTGCATTTCGACGACATCGCCAAGCTGATGCGTGCGTTGCGCAAGTTGCTGGAAGCGGGGCATTCGCTCATCGTCATTGAGCACAACCTGGACGTGATCCGCGCCAGCGACTGGCTGATTGACCTGGGACCGGACGGGGGTGACCGTGGCGGGCTGGTGGTGGCCGAAGGCACGCCGGAGGAGGTGCGGCTGCATCCCTCCAGTTACACCGGGCAGGCGCTGCGTGAGTACGCACAGGCCGTGGGGGAGCTGTACATGGTGCAGGAAGGGCGGGTGACGGATTACCTGCCTGTTCGTGGCGAGTTGTCCGCCGGTTTGAGTGGGGGTTTTGCGCTCGCTGCCGATACAAGGGGAATGCCGGATGCCTCATACCCGCTGCGCGGGCAGAAATCGGCACCCGACATTCCCCTTGCATCGGCGAGTGCCGGTACACCTACTGTTCAAGATGCTGCTGTTACCGGTGTTGTCTCCGGTATGCCAAAGCCTGGTATTTCGGCCACGCTGACCGAAGCCGCCCCGCAGGGCGGCGAGGGCACGGCGGGCAACGATTTCTGCTCGCAGCATGAGGCGCCCGCCGTGCCCTTGTCGCCCCACCCACACCCAGGCAAGAAACAAGACCCACACAACGCCATCAGAATCGTCAACGCCAAAGAACACAACCTCAAAGGCCTGTCCGTCGACATCCCGCGCGGCAAGTTCAACGTCATCACCGGCGTCAGCGGTTCCGGCAAATCCACCCTGGCGTTTGACATCCTGTTCAACGAAGGCCAGCGTCGCTACCTCGAAAGCCTCAACGCCTACGCACGCAGCATCGTGCAGCCCGCCGGCCGGCCCGAGGTCGATGCCGTTTACGGCATCCCCCCCACGGTCGCCATCGAACAGCGTTTGAGCCGAGGTGGACGCAAATCCACCGTCGGCACCACCACCGAGGTCTGGCATTTCCTGCGCCTGCTCTACGTCAAGCTCGGCACCCAGCACTGCGTGCACGACGGCACCCCGGTGCAGCCGCAAACGCCCGAAAGCATCCTGGCCCAATTGATGACGCGCTTCCGTGGCCAGCACATCGGCCTGCTGGCGCCGCTGGTCATGAACCGCAAGGGCGTTTACACCGAATTGGCCGACTGGGCACGCCCGCGCGGTTACACCCACCTGCGCGTCGATGGCAACTTCCTGCCCACGCAGGGTTTTCCTCGCATCGATCGCTTCAAGGAACACACCATCGAACTGCCCGTGGGCAGCCTCGACGTGGCGCCGGAACACGAAACCGAACTGCGCCAGGCCCTGACGCGTGCGCTGGAACACGGCAAGGGGGTGGTCCATGTGCTGAGTGACCTGCACGGTTTGGAAGAGGCCCTGGCCCAAGGGGAACCCACCGCCCACATCGGCCAGTTGCATGCGTTCTCCACCCTGCGCGCCTGCCCGGTGTGTGCCACCAGCTACGCCGAACTCGACCCGCGCCTGTTCTCCTACAACAGCAAACACGGCTGGTGCCCCGACTGTGTGGGCACCGGGGTGCAACTGACGCGCGAACAGCGCCAGGCATTCGACGACACCGTGCGCGACGACAAGGAAAAAGGGCGTGAGCAAAGCTTTGCCGAACCCGAGGTGGAAGACGTGGGGGACCAGACCTGCGCCAGTTGCGGCGGTACCCGCCTGAACGCCACCGCGCGTGCGGTGCAGTTCCACGGCAGGACCATCACGGCCATAGCCCGCCTGAGCGTGCGCGACGTGCGCCTGTGGGTGCAGGCCTTGCAGGCCGAGGATGTGTGCGTGCCTTCGCTCGCCGATCAAGCCGGTGGGCTGACCGTGCGCGAGGCTGGCATCGCACGCGACCTGTTGCCCGAAATCCAGAGCCGGCTCGAATTCCTGGAAGAAGTCGGCCTGGGCTATTTGACCCTGGACCGGGGAGCCCCCACGCTCAGTGGCGGCGAAGCCCAGCGCATCCGCCTGGCGGCACAACTCGGCTCCAACCTGCAGGGCGTGTGCTACGTGCTCGACGAGCCCACCATCGGCCTGCACGCGCGCGACAACCAGATCCTGCTCAACGCCCTGCATAAGCTGGGCGACAAAGGCAACACGCTGGTGGTGGTGGAGCACGACGAGGACACCATCCGCCGCGCCGATCACATCATCGACATCGGCCCCAGTGCCGGTATTCGCGGTGGCCGCTTGGTGGCCGAGGGTTCCGTGGCCGACATCATGGCCGCAGAAGAATCGCAGACCGGGCGTTACCTGCTGCATGCGATGAAGCACCCCCTGCAGGCGCGGCGGTTTGTGCCTTCTTCACTCGCTGCCGATACAAGGGGAGTGCCGGATTCCTCATGCTGCGAGCAGAAATCGGCATCCGGCACTCCCCTTGCATTGGCGGGGACTGGCGCGCTTGCGGTGGGCATGTATTCTGTGAGTGTCAACGATACTGCCCAGGGCGGCGAGGGCACGGCGGGCAACGATTTCTGCTCGCAGCATGAGGCGCCCGCTGTGCCTTCGTTGCCCCCCCAAAAAGCGGGCAAGAAGGCGAAGCCCACACCCGCAGCCACCGAACCCCAGCCGCTAGTCGAACAAGCCCAGCAGTGGCTCACCGTCAAAGGCGCCCACTTGCACAACCTGCAGAACGTCACCGCCCAGGTGCCGCTCCAACGCCTGGTCGCCGTCAC
>DASUON010000106.1:0-6311 GCA_036276615.1 Burkholderiaceae bacterium | reverse complement strand
CTCGACGAACTGGCCCGTTGACCCTGCACGGGGCCGGTGTGCCCCCAGGGCATGGGGGCTGGGCGTGGGCAGCAACTTCGCCGGTGGCGAGGCGCACAGACCGTGGGGCGGGTGCGCGACAGCGCACCTTCCACCTCTGATTTCGTCGCGGTTGTTTGAGCGGAACGCCCGCAGGGTGTGCAGCGAGTTCCGCGACGCGCCCCACGGTCGAGCACCGCAGCGCAGTCCGCGCCAGCGGACCACCGGCGAGGCGCTGCCCATGCCCAACCCCCATGCCCTTGGGCCACACCGTCCCTGCGCAAAAACTTTACACAGCCTCACACGGGCGGCACGCGGGGCTTACATGCCGATTCCACACTCCTTTCCATGCCTACGGTTCACTGTGAACCCAGCGGCAACGGAGGCAGCCGAACCTGCCCATGTTTCAGTTGAAAGGAACACACCATGAACAAACTGACCCGACGCCTGCTGACCGCTTCTGCCGTGCTGTGCGTGGCCGGAGCCTCCACCTTCGCCGTGGCCCGCGGCGGCCATTGCGATGGCATGGATGGCATGGGCCAAGGCCCGCGAGCCGAGCAGATGCAGGGCAAGATGGCCGAGCGCATGAAAGAGCGCATGGCGCAACGCCAGGCGGCCCTGAAGGCCAAGCTCAAGCTCACCCCCGAGCAGGAAGGGGCCTGGACCCAGTTCACCACCGCCATGCAACCCCCGGCCCAAGGTCCCAAGCGGCCCGACCCCGCTGAAATGGCCAAGCTGACCACGCCGCAGCGCATGGAAAAGATGCAGGCCATGAAGGCCGAGCGCGACGCTGAAATGACCAAACGCATGAGCGCCGTCATGACGTTCTACTCGGCCCTGACGCCCGAGCAGCAAAAGGTGTTTGACGCCGAACACGCCAACATGGGCCCCGGCGGCAAGCACGGCCATGGTGGCCACGGCCCGATGATGGGCCGCCAGGGCTGACGGGTCCGACCCGCTGGATCAGCCGGGGCGGCGGAAGCGCAAATCGGTGGCGTCAGGCCGCCCTGGCAGGTTCAGCGCCACACGCCGGGGCTGGCTGTGGGCCAGGCAGCGCCCTTGGCGGTACACCCGCAGGCGAGGCGCTCGCAGGCGAATGGCCTCTACGGGGTCGGCCGCCTGCAGCAGCACAAAGGTGGCGTCTTTGCCGGGCTCCAGGCCCCAGCGGTCCAGCCCCAGGATGCGGGCCGGGTTGACGGTGACGGCCTCGAAACATTGGCGCATGGCGGCTTGCCCGGTCATTTGCGCCACGTGCAGGCCCATGTGGGCGGCGTCCAGCATGTCGGCCTGGCCCAGGCTGTACCAGGGGTCCAGTACACAGTCGTGGCCAAAGGCCACGGTCAGCCCGGCGGCCATCAGCTCGGGTACGCGGGTCATGCCGCGGCGTTTGGGGTAGCTGTCGTGCCGCCCTTGCAGGGTGATGTTGATGAGCGGGTTGGCCACCACGTTCAGCCCGGCTTCGGCCATCAGCGGAATGAGCTTGCTCACGTAATAGTTGTCCATGCTGTGCATGGACGTGAGGTGCGAACCCGTCACCCGCCCGTGCAGGCCCAGGCGCTGGGTGTGGAAGGCCAGGGTTTCCACATGGCGGGAATGCGGGTCGTCCGACTCGTCGCAATGCATGTCCACCGGCGTGCCCCGTTCCGCGGCCAGTTCGCACAGCAGGCGCACGCTCTCGGCCCCGTCGGCCATGGTGCGCTCGAAGTGGGGAATGCCGCCCACCACGTCTAGCCCCAAGGCCATGGCGCGTTGGAGCAAGTCCAGCGCGCCGGGTGAGCGCAGCACGCCGTCTTGCGGAAAGGCCACCAACTGCAGGTCCAGGTAAGGGGCCACTTGCTTCTTGACGTGCAGCAAGGCTTCCACAGCCAGCAAGCGCGGATCACAAACATCCACATGAGAACGCACCGCCAGCAGGCCCTGGGCCACGGCCCAGTCGCAATAGGCCAGGGCGCGTTCCACCAGCGCCTCTTGAGTCAGCAGGGGTTTGAGTTCACCCCACAGTGCAATGCCTTCCAGCAGCGTGCCGCTCTGGTTGACGCGGGGCAGGCCGTGACTGAGCGTGGCGTCCATGTGGAAATGGGCGTCCACAAACGGTGGGGTCAGCAGGCAACCGTCGGCGTCCACACACTCGGCGGCGGGGGCCACGGCGGGTGAGAGGCCGGGCGCGATGTCGGTGATGACGCCGTTTTTCACGGCCACGCCCATGCCGGTGCGTCCGTCGGGCAGGGTTGCGTTGTGGATCAGCAGGTCGAGCATGGTGGAGGCAAAGGGGCTTGCGGCCCGTTGAACGGGGGCCGTGGAGCACAGATTCTCACCTCACAACCCCCTCAGCACCCCTTCCGTGACGGCCAGGGTGAATGCCGTGTACACGAGGCCACAGGTGCGCTTGATGCGGATGGGCGGTGGGTGCATGGCTGGGATTGGAGCCCAAAGGGCTTGTTTTGTTCAACCATTGACGCGGCGTTTGAGCCAGCGCATCAGCCCACCCACCACGGGCAGCTTTTCGTAGAGCTCTTCGGCGGCGTCCCAGTAATCGCGGTGCAGGGTGACGCGGCCGGCGTCGTCCAGCACCAGGTGGGTGGCACCGCTGATGGTCTGCACCGTGGTGGTGTCGAAGCGGCGAAAGCGGAACACGAAGTCCCAGGTCAAGAAAGCCTGGTTTCCCTGTTGAATCCGCCCGGTCACCACAAAACGAGGCTCGTGCAGGCTGGCAAACATGTGTTCGAACACCGCGCGAATGGCCGCGGGGCCTTGCACGTCGTTGAAGGGGTCCTTGAAGCGGGCGTTGGCGGCGTAGTGCCGCTCCAGCTCGGCCAGCGTCTGGGGGGTGAGGTGCTCGAACCAGTGGACGAGCGCATCGAGGGAAGGCGCGGGGGAGGGCGCAGCGTGGGTCATGGGTTGGCCTTCACAGCCCGGTGAGCCGCCGCACCAGGGGAAAGTACAGCCGGTAGGGCAGCAGGCGCAGCCCCTGCAGCACGCGGGTGAAGCGTTTGGGAAAGTGGATGAGGAATTCGCCCCGCGCCCAGCCCGCCAGAAGCGCTGTGGCGGCGGCTTCGGGCGTCATGAGGGCGGGCATGGCGAAGTCGTTCTGTGCGGTGAGGGGGGTGGCCACAAAGCCGGGCGTCACCACGCTCACGCCCAGCCCCTGCGGGTGCAGGTCCAGGTAGAGCACCTCGGCCAGGTGTTGCAGCGCGGCCTTGGTGGGGCCGTAGGCCAGGCTCTTGGGCAGGCCCCGAAAGCCCGCCACGCTGCCCACCAGGCTGATGTGGCCCTGCCCCTGCTTCAGCAGCGCGGGCAGCACGGCGGCCAGCACATGCCAGGCCCCGGTCACGTTCACCTGCTGGTGGCGCAGGGCGTCGGCCAAGTCCAGCGTGTCGGCCCGCATGGCGCGGTAGTGCCCGGCGCACACGCACACCAGGTCCACCGGGCCGTGGGCCAGCACCTGCCGTGCGGCCTGGGCCACCGCGGCGGCGTCGGTCACGTCCAGCGCCAGGGCATGGCTGCCGGGGTGCTGGCGCACAAAGTCGTCCAAGGCCTGCGCGTTGCGAGCCGACACCCACACCTGTGCCCCGCGGGCGTGCAGGGCCGCCGCGGTGGCGCGGCCAATGCCGCTGGAGGCCCCCACCAGCCAGACGCGGCGGCCTGTCCAGTCGGTCAGCGGTGGGTTCAGGGGAGGGAGCAGCAGCATGGCGGTGACCTTGCCCGTTCAGCGTTTGGTGAAGCTCAGCGTCACCTCACCCAGGCGAAAGCCGAACTTGCTCATCACGGCGCGGTTGAGCATGACGCGCTCGTCGATCAAATACATCCAGTCGTCAAACTGCACCTCATAGACCTTGCCGTCCACCGGCAGTTGCAGGGTGTAGGCCCAGTGGAGGGTGTTGCCTGCAACCTGGCCTTGGGCCTCGCCCACCACGTCGTCGGCGGTGCCGGTGTAGCGGCCATCGGCGTGGCGCGTCAGCCGCCAGACGCGGCGCTGGGTGCTGCCGTCGTCGTACACAAAGTGCTCGTCCAGCACGCCTTGGTGGCCTTGCCAGCTGCCATCGATCTGCACCACAAAGCGCTTGATGACCTGCCCGCTGCGGTCCTGGAACATGCCATGGGCTTGCACCGGGCCGTTGAAGTACCGGGCCAGGTCCAGCGCGGGTTGGGCCTGGGCATAGCCTTCAAGGTTCTGGTTGGCGCAACCGGCCAGCAGACCGAGTGCGGCGCACAGGGCCCAGGTGCTCAGGCGGCGGGCGGTGGTGGAGCGGTGCAGGTGCTTGAACATGGTGTGACCTTCAAACCCCGGAGGGGGTGGATGAAAAATGCATACAGCAGCGCAGCGGCCATCAGCTTGAGCACGCCGGGCAGGCCGCCGTAGGCCAGGGACAGGGCGGCCAGGCCGCGCCCGTCTGGCGTGCCGGGTTGGTAGCCCCACAGCCCCAGCAAGGGCAGGGCCAGCCCTGCCGCCAAGGCCAGGTTGAGCTTGGCAGCCAGGGCCCACCAGCCGAAATACTGACCACGGTGCGCCTGTGCTGGGGGGTGTTCGTCCAGCACCCGGGCCAACAGGGCACTGGGCAGGGCCAGGTCGGCCCCCAGCGTCAGGCCCGAGAGGGCACACACCACGCCAAAAGCCCACAGATCGCCGGTGTGCAGCAGCACCGCGGCGGAGAACGCGGCCACCGCCAACACCATGCCCACGGCCCAGGTGGTGGCCACGCCCCACCGACGCACGCCGCGCAGCCACAGTGGCAGCCCCAGGGCCGCGCAGGCGAAGTAGAGGCTGAGCAAGGCCGCCTGCGCTGGGCCTGGGGCGGCCAGTCGGTCGGTCATGAACAGCACCACCAGCGTGGCGGGGATGGCACCCGCAATGCCGTTGAGCACGAACACCCCCATCAGCCGCCGAAACGGGCGGTGCGCCCAGGGCGCGTGGTGGGCATGGCTGTGGGCCGCTGCTGTGCCGGGTGCCACCGCAGATGCGCACGACGACCCCAACGCGGTGGGGCGGGGCGCTTGCCACCAGGCCCACCAGCCCAGTGCCATGGCCAAGGCCAGCACGGTCCAGGTGACCGTCCAGCCCGCCAGGGCGGGCAGGGCCGACGCCACCAGCACCCCCACCAGCCCGGCGCCTTCGCGCCAGGCAAACAGGCGGCTGCGGTCGGCGTCGGAGCGGGGCAAGGCGGCCCCCCAGGCCTGGTGCGCAACGCCCAGCAGGCTGTTGGCACAGCCCACCGTCAGCAGCACCACCGCCACGGCGGCCACGTGCGTTTGCCAGGTGGCGTCCAGCGGGGCGAACAGGGCCCCCACACCGGCCACCACCAGCAGGCCCGCCAGACCCGCCACCGCCAGCAGGCGGTGGGGGGCGGTCAGCAACAGGCGGTCCGTCCAGCGGCCCAGGGCTGGGTCGATCAGTGCATCGAACACCCGCACCGCGAGCAACAGCCCCCCGGTGAAGGTCAGCGACCAGCCCAAGGTGACGGCCAGATGGGGGGGCAGGTGCACGTACAACGGCAAGGCCACAAACGCCAGGGGCAGGCCCATGAGCCCATAGCGCAGGTCCGCCCACGGTGAGGCTGACGGACGGGTGGGGGGCGTGGCGGACATGGCAGAGGGGCTCACGCCGGGCTGAGCAGCGCGGTGCGCAAGGCCGGTTCGGACGTGGCGGCAGACAGCCAGATGCCAAAGAACAGCGCCGAAAACACCGGGTCGTCGATGCGGCCCAGCACCCGGGGGCCGGACTGGAACAAGGCCCCTTGCGTGGGGCGGTGCCAGCCCAGCAGGCGGTCGCCTGGCTTCACATCGGGCAGCACCGCCGCCAGTTTGGCGGTCCAATCGGCCTCCATCGCAGGATCTATGGATGTTTGCCGCTTCATTTCTTGTAGCGACCGCTGGGCGATCTGCATCGCACTGAAGGCGCGGGCGTACTGCAACTCCAGCGCCAGGGGGTGGCGGGCGTGCTGGGTGGGGTCGAAGCCATCGGCCGTCCACAGCCGGGCGGTGTAGACCTCCAGCCCCCAAAACCGCAGCTGACCCTCGCCACGTGGCCACAGGGTGACGCCCTGGTGCACCAAGGGTTCTCGGGTGGCGGGTGCCTCGCGGGGGCGGCCTGCGGCAGCGTCGTTGGCCTGCGCCTGCGCTGCCACGCCCAGGCTTGCCAGGCCCGCCAAGCCCACTCTGTGGGCCAACACCCGCAGGGCCTGGCGGCGCGGCAGGCGCTCAGGGCTTGGACAGGGTGAACTGCACGACATCGATGTCTCCCGTGCGGAAGCCCGCCTCGCAGTACGCCAGGTAGAACTCCCAGATGCGCATGAAGC
>DASUON010000105.1:0-2982 GCA_036276615.1 Burkholderiaceae bacterium | reverse complement strand
GCTTGTTCGGTCAGTGTCAGGTGCAGGTCGTCGGTAAGCAATGCGTGGTGCCGACACCAGCGTTGCAAGGCCACGCGCAGCGTGGGCGCGGTGATGCTGGCGCGGGCCAGCATGCCGTAACTGCCCCAGGGCAGGCGTCGGCGGAACCACCCCAGGGCTTCGTCATCCAGTTCCCGCATCAATTGGTCGGACAGCCGTTCCATTTGCGCGGCGGTGATGCGGGCTTCGCTGCGCAGGGTGTCGGCGCGCTCAATTTGCGCCGATGCCAGCGCTGCGGAGGGGTTGTGGCCCCGGTGCTCACAGGCCAGCAGCATGGCGCGAACAAACGCCATGGGGGTGGCTGCAACGGGGGGCGAGGCGGTTGGGTGTGCGGCGTCCATGCCTTAGTTTGGCAGGATTTGCAACCATGGTGTCAACGCAACGAAGCCCGCATCGGCCAGAATGACCCGCAGACATGCTGCGTTTGAACCCGTTTGCCTTGCCCACTTCCATGACTGTTCTTGACACCCAACTCAACCCCCGATCGGCCGACTTCCAGGCCAACGCCCAGGCCATGCGGGGGGTGGTTGAAGACCTTCGCGCCCAAGTGGCCCGGGTGGCCAACGGCGGGGGTGAGGCGGCCCGCGCCAAACACACCGCCCGCGGCAAGCTGCTGCCGCGTGACCGGGTGCAGATGCTGCTGGACCCGGGCACCCCGTTCCTGGAGCTGGCTCCGCTGGCGGCGCTGGACATGTACAAGGAAAAAGACGGCCAAGGCGGGCTGAAGGACGCTGCACCTTGTGCCGGGATCATCGCGGGCATTGGCAGGGTGAGCGGGGTGGACTGCATGATCGTCTGCAACGACGCCACCGTGAAAGGCGGGACCTACTACCCGCTGACGGTGAAAAAACACCTGCGGGCGCAGGAAATCGCGCAGCAGAACCGCCTGATCTGCATCTACCTGGTGGACTCGGGCGGGGCCAACCTGCCCAACCAGGACGAGGTGTTTCCTGACCGGGACCACTTTGGCCGCATCTTCTACAACCAGGCCAACATGTCGTCGCAGGGCATTTCGCAGATTGCGGTGGTCATGGGCAGTTGCACGGCGGGCGGTGCCTATGTGCCCGCCATGAGCGACGAAACCATCATCGTCAAGAACCAGGGCACCATCTTCCTGGGCGGGCCGCCGCTGGTGAAGGCGGCCACGGGCGAAGTGGTGAGTGCTGAGGACCTGGGGGGCGGCGACGTGCACACCCGCTTGTCCGGCGTGGCCGACCACCTGGCGCAGAACGACCTGCACGCCATCGCCCTGGCGCGGCAGGCGGTGGCGCATTTGAATCAAAAAAAGGCTCCAGCGCTTGATTTAAAAGCGCCAGCAGCTCCCAAATACGCAGCAGAAGAGCTGTACGGCGTGATCCCCACCGATGAAACGGGGAAGCAGAGTCGCAAACCCTTTGACGTGCGCGAAATCATCGCCCGCATCGTCGATGCGTCGGACTTCCACGAATTCAAGCCCCGTTTCGGCACCACGCTGGTGTGTGGCTTTGCGCACATTGAAGGCATGCCCGTGGGCATCATCGCCAACAACGGCATCTTGTTCAGCGAATCGGCCTTGAAGGGCGCGCACTTCATCGAGCTGTGCTGCCAGCGCAAGGTGCCGCTGGTGTTCCTCCAGAACATCACCGGCTTCATGGTGGGCCGCAAGTACGAAAACGAAGGCATTGCCCGCAACGGTGCCAAGATGGTGACTGCCGTGGCCTGCGCCCAGGTGCCCAAGTTCACCGTCATCATCGGGGGCAGTTTTGGTGCCGGCAACTACGGCATGTGTGGCCGGGCGTTCAACCCACGCTTCTTGTGGATGTGGCCCAACGCCCGCATTTCCGTCATGGGCGGGGAGCAGGCTGCCAGCGTGCTGGCCACCGTCAAGCGCGACGGCATTGAGGGCAAGGGCGGTCAGTGGAGCATGGAGGAGGAAGAGGCCTTCAAAGCCCCCATCCGCCGCCAGTACGAAGACCAGGGCCACCCCTACTACGCCACCGCCCGCCTGTGGGACGACGGCATCATCGACCCCGCCGACACCCGCCGTGTGCTGGCCCTGGGCCTGAGCGCCGCGCTCAACGCACCCATCCCCGACACCCAATTCGGCGTGTTCCGCATGTGAGGGGGCAAGCATGAGCAACCTGAGCATTTCCAACACCGGGCACGTGGCCCGCATCATCCTCAACCGCCCCGAGGTGCGCAACGCCTTCAACGACGAGGTGATTGCCGAACTCACCCAGGCGTTCACGGCGGTGGGGCAAGACCCCGCCGTGCGCGCCGTGGTGCTGGCCGCCGAGGGGCCTGCCTTCTGCGCCGGTGCCGACCTGAACTGGATGCGCCGCATGGCCGACTACACCCGCGACGAGAACCTGGCCGACGCCGCCAAGCTCGCCGCCATGCTGCACGCCCTCTACGCCTGCCCCAAACCCACGGTGGCCCGCATCCAGGGCGACGTGTTTGCGGGAGGCATGGGCCTGGTGGCCGCCTGCGACATGGCCGTGAGCGTGGACACCGCCACCTTCTGCCTGAGCGAGGTCAAGCTGGGGTTGGCGCCATCCACCATCAGTCCCTACGTCATCCGGGCCATGGGGGCGCGGGCCTCACACCGCTACTTCCTGACCGCCGAGCGCTTCAGCGCCGCCGAGGCCTTGCGCATCGGTTTTGTGCACGAGGTGGTGGCCGACGCGCCCGCCCTCGATGCCAAAGTGGACGAACTGCTCAAGGCACTCACCACCGCCAGTCCCCACGCCGTGGCGGCCTGCAAAACCCTGCTGCACGACGTGGCGGGGCAGGGCATTGACGCTGCGCTGGTGGCCCGCACCGTGGAAAGCATTGCCGACCTGCGCGCCTCGGAACAAGGGCGCGAGGGTGTGCAGTCCTTTCTGCAAAAACGCAAACCGAATTGGTTGGCCTGAGCCCCGAACAACGACTGGAGATCCAACCATGTTCAACAAAATCCTGATC
>DASUON010000104.1:0-2054 GCA_036276615.1 Burkholderiaceae bacterium | reverse complement strand
CGATGTTGCGTTCCAACGCCGCCACCGCCACCGGGTGGTGGGCAGGCAGCACCTCCACCTGCACCCCGGCGGCCCGCAGGCGGGCGATGCCCTGGCCGTTGACCAGGGGGTTGGGGTCGGTCTGCGCCACCACCACGCGGGCCACCCCGGCCGCCACCAGCGCGTCGCAGCAGGGCGGGGTGCGGCCATGGTGGCTGCACGGCTCCAGCGTCACCAGGGCCGTGGCCCCTTGGGTGCTGGCCCCGGCGGCCTGGGCGGCACGCAGGGCCACCACCTCGGCATGGGGGCCGCCGGCCTGTTGGGTGTGGCCGTCGAACACCCGGCCATTGGCCAGCAGCAGCTTGCAGGCCACCCGGGGGTTGGGCTCGCTCAGCCCTTCGGACTGGGCGGCCAGCGCGTCCAGGCCCTGCAGGGCGGACTCGATGGCGGGCTCAAGGTTGTGGGGCATGGGGAGAGGGTTTGGCAAAGTACTTCACCCCCGGCAGGTTGTCGTAATCCACATCCTGGGTCCAGAACGTGGCACCGTGTTCCAGGGCCAGGCTGTACATCAGCGCGTCACCCATGGCCAGTTTGTGGCGAAGGGCCACTTCGGCACCTGCCACCGCACGGGGGGCCGTGATGTCGAGCACGCGGCCCAGGCGCATCACGTTCAGGCAGGCGGTCACCACCTCGGGGGGCAGTTTTCGGCTGAGGACGCGGTGAACTTCGAACAGCGCGATGGCCGGGACCAGGAGGGCATGGCGTTGTTCGATGACGGGTTTGAACACCGGGCCGTTGGCCCCGGCGGTGAAGAATTCGATCCAGCCGGAGGAGTCGACCACATTCCACCGGGTCATTCGAAGTCCTTGTCCACTTCCTTTTCGATTTCCAGGTCCGCCGGGTCGAGGTTGTAGGGTTTGAGCATGCCGTAGTAGGCGCTCATGGGCAGTTCGGGCTTGATGACCAGTTCCTGCCCCCGCAATTCAAACTGGATGTGCGAGCCCGGGCCAATGCCCAGCTTGGCCCGCATGGCGGCGGGCAAGGTGACTTGGCCTTTGCTGGAAACGATGGCGTCGGCTTGCATGGTGGGCTCCAGGGCGGCGAAAGGTGCTTGAAAAGCCACAATGTAAAGCGGCTTGATGGGTAAAGCAATGCGGCATTGCTTTACTTGGGGATCAGCTGCCCTTGCGCTGGAACACCAGGTCCCACACGCCGTGGCCCAGTTTCAGACCGCGGTTTTCGAACTTGGTGAGGGGTCGGTAGTCGGGCTTGGGGGCGTAGCCGCCCAGGGCCGCGTCGCTGCTGGTGTTGGCCAGCAGGGGCTCGGCGCTCAGCACCTCCAGCATCTGCTGGGCGTAGGGTTCCCAGTCGGTGGCGCAGTGCAGGTAGCCGCCGGGCTTGAGGCGGGCGGCCAGTTGGGCCACCAGCGGCGGCTGGATCAGGCGGCGCTTGTGGTGCTTGGTCTTGTGCCAGGGGTCGGGGAAGAAGATGTGCACGCCGTCCAGCAGCGCCCCTTGCCCCTGCGCGTCAGCCGCGGGCAGCATGTGCTCCAGCACCTCCACCGCGTCGTGGCGCAGGATGCGGATGTTGCCAATGTGCTCCTCGCCGCAGCGCTTGAGCAGCGCACCCACGCCGGGTTCGTGCACCTCGCAGCACAGAAAGTTGTCAGCCGGGCGGGCCTGGGCAATCTTGGCGGTGGCGTCGCCCATGCCAAAGCCAATTTCCAGGATCAGCGGGGCGCTGCGGCCAAAGGCCGCGGTGGCGTCAAACGCCTGGTTCGGGGTGAAGGGCAGCAAAAACTGCGGCCCGTACAGCTCGAACGCCTTGACCTGACCCGTGCCCATGCGCCCGGCACGCAGCACGTAACTCTTGATGGTGCGCAGGTACACGCCCTCCGGCGGCGGCTGGTGGCCGCGGGGGTTGGCGGGGTTGGGGGTGGGCGTGGCCGGGGTTTCGGGGGTGTCGGAGGTCATGAATGGGAGGTGGGATGGGTGGCGTGGGTGGCTCAGGCCGCGGCAGTATCGGGCTCGCGGATCAGCACTTCGGCCGGAATGTGCAGTCCGGCACTCAGCCGC
>DASUON010000103.1:0-2900 GCA_036276615.1 Burkholderiaceae bacterium | reverse complement strand
CGCCTACCAAAACCACGACGCGCGTTACCAGCCACTTTGCGCCAGCCTGGGCCGCACCCAGAGCGCGTTTCTGTGGCGCATCAAATGGCCCATGCTGAAAGCGGCGTTGGCCGGGGCGTGGGCCATTGGGTTTGCTGTGAGCGTGGCCCAGTACCTCCCCACCGTGCTCATTGGCGGGGGGCGCTTCAGCACCCTCACCACCGAAGCCCTGGCCCACACCGCCGGCGGGCAACGCGCCCTGACGGCGGCCTACGCCGGTCTGATGTGGCTGCTGCCCATGCTGGCCTTCACCTGGGCCGCCTGGGTGGTCCGCCCCCGCCGCTTCCCACTCACCTTATCGCGGCAGGCCCAACCCGCCTCACGCCAACCATGAGTCTGTCCGTCCATTTGAACCAACTGGCGCTGGCACCCGCCGGCCACCCGGCGCGGGTGCTGCTCGGTCCTTTGCAGTTGAACATTCCCGCAGGCTGCGTGCACACGCTCATGGGGCCCAGCGGCTCGGGCAAATCCAGCCTGTTGGCCGCCATCGCAGGCACGCTCCACCCGGCACTGGTTTGCCAAGGCCACATCCGCCTCAACGGAACGGCCATCGACACCTGGCCCACCGAACGGCGCCGCATTGGCCTGCTGTTCCAGGACGCCTTGTTGTTCCCCCACCTCACCGTGTTGGAAAACCTGCTGTTCGCCGTGCCAGCGGGCCCCCGCCCGGCCCGCCTGCAAACCGCCCACCAGGCCCTGACCGACATGGCCCTGGCCCACCTGGCCAACGCCGATCCGGCCAGCCTCTCGGGTGGCGAAAGGGCCCGTGTGGCTTTGGCCCGTGCCCTGCTGGCGCAACCCCAGGCCCTGCTGCTGGACGAACCCTTTGCCCAACTCGACCTGCCCTTGCGCGCCCGCATGCGCCAATTGCTGTTCGACACCGTGCGCCAGCGCCACATCCCCGCCCTGCTCGTCACGCACGACCCCGCCGACGTGGCCGACCCGGCCCACCTCACCCAGCTCTGACCCCACCATGTTCGACCGCGCCGTTTCTCATCTGCTGACCCCCTCCCTGCAAAGCCTGGGGCGCACCCTGGTGCGCTGCGGGATCAGCGCCAACGCCATCACATTCACCGGTTTTTTCCTGGGTATGCTCAGCGCAGGCCTGATCGCGCTGCAAGCCCCCCTGGCCGGGTTGGGCGTGATGCTGCTGTCGCGCCTGTGCGACGGGCTGGATGGCGCCGTGGCCCGGCTCACCCAACCCACAGACCGGGGCGGATTTCTGGACATTGCCCTGGATTTCCTTTTCTACGCCAGCGTGCCACTGGCCTTTGCCGTGGCCGACCCCGTCCACAACGCGCTGCCAGCGGCCGTGTTGCTGGCCTGCTTCGTGGGCACCGGCACCACCTTCCTGGCCTACGCCACGCTGGCGGCCAAGCGAGGCTTGACCAGCCTGAACTACCCCGACAAATCCTTCTACTTCCTGGGCGGGCTGACAGAAGCCACCGAAACTTTGCTGCTGTTCGCCAGCATGTGCCTGTGGCCCGACCTGTTCGCCCTGCTGGCTTACGGTTTCGCCGCTGCTTGCGCGCTCACCATCGCCACACGGCTGCACTGGGGCTGGAAGACGCTCACCTGAAAAACGGTCAACCCAGGTAAAATCCCAGTCTTATCAACACCTTGGCCAGCCTCTGGATCTACACCATGAAACGCTGTCACCCCCTCTTGGCCACCTGCCGTGGCGCTCTCTCGATGCTGGTCCTGTGCACCGGCCTCGCCGCACCGCTCATCGCGCAATCGGCCACCAACAGCGACGTCATCACCCGCACGTTCCCGGCCAGCGCCTTGCGCGGCGAACTCAAGGTGCTGTCCATGTACACCGTCAAACTGGACGGAGACACCGAACGCCTCTCCCCCGGTGCGCGCATCCGCGACCAGAACAACCGCATCGTCATGTCCAGCACCCTGATCGGCCAGGAATTCGACGTCAACTACACCCGCGACGCCACCCGGCAGGTGTACGAGGTCTGGATCCTCACCCCCGCTGAAGCCGCACGCCCACGCCCCACCGCCTCCAGTCAGTAAGCCGCCCCGCGTTAGCCCCCATGAGCAAAAAAGTCTTCATCAAAACCTTCGGCTGCCAAATGAACGAGTACGACTCGGACAAGATGGCCGACGTGCTGGGCGCCGCCCAAGGCTACGAGCCCACGCAGGACGTGGAAGAAGCCGACCTGATCCTGTTCAACACCTGTTCCGTGCGCGAAAAAGCGCAAGAAAAAGTGTTCTCCGACCTGGGCCGCATCAAGCACCTCAAAGAAAAGGGTGTGCTCATCGGCGTGGGCGGGTGCGTGGCCAGCCAGGAAGGCGAAGCCATCATCAAGCGCGCGCCCTATGTGGACGTGGTGTTCGGCCCGCAAACCCTGCACCGCCTGCCCGAACTGCTGGCCGCCCGCGCCGCCAAAGACCGCCCGCAGGTCGACATTTCCTTCCCCGAAATCGAAAAATTCGACCACCTGCCCCCGGCCAAGGTGGAAGGCGCCAGCGCCTACGTGTCCATCATGGAAGGCTGCAGCAAATACTGCAGCTACTGCGTGGTGCCCTACACCCGGGGCGAAGAAGTCAGCCGCCCGTTCGACGACGTGCTGGTGGAGGTGGCCGGCCTGGCAGACCAGGGCGTGAAAGAAATCACCCTGCTGGGCCAGAATGTCAACGCCTACCGCGGCACCATGGGTGACACGGCCGACATCGCCGACTTCGCCCTGCTGCTGGAATACGTGGCCGACATCCCGGGCATCGAACGCATCCGCTACACCACCAGCCACCCCAACGAATTCACCCCGCGCCTGATCGAAGCCTACGCCAAGATCCCGCAACTGGTCAGCCACCTGCACCTGCCCGTGCAGCACGGCAGCGACAAAATT
>DASUON010000102.1:0-6356 GCA_036276615.1 Burkholderiaceae bacterium | reverse complement strand
GATGCCTTGGCTGCCGATGTAGATCCAGCTGCCCGCCGTCATCTGGCCGTACATGAACAGGCCCTTGCGGTCCAGCTCGTTGAAGTGTTCCCAGTTGGCCCACTTGGGCACCAGGTTGCTGTTGGCCAGCAGCACGCGCGGAGCGTTGGCGTGGGTCTTGAACACGCCCACGGGCTTGCCCGACTGGATGAGCAGGGATTCGTCCTCGTTCAGGTCTTTGAGCGAGGCCAGGATCTGGTCAAAACAGGCCCAGTCGCGGGCGGCGCGGCCAATGCCGCCGTACACCACCAAGGCCTGGGGGTTCTCGGCCACTTCGGGGTCGAGGTTGTTCTGGATCATGCGGTAGGCCGCTTCGGTGAGCCAGTTCTTGCAGTGCAGCGTGGTGCCACGGGGAGCGCGGACGGTACGGGTGGTCTCCAGGCGGGTGTTGGGGGTGAGGGGCATGGGTGTCTCCTGATGTATGTACAAATATAACTTTAAAGTTTTCAAATGTATATACAAATTGGCCCGAGATAATGTGTTTGCCATGAGCAAGCCCACCCGCGCCCAACCGCCACAGCCCGACACCCCGGCCACGCTGCCGGCCTACCAGCGGGTGAAGAACCACGTGTTGGCGCAGATTCGCGGGGGCAGTTGGCCGCCGGGCCAGGCCATTCCCACCGAGGAGGCGCTGGCTCGGACGTTCGGCGTGTCGCGCATGACGGTCAACCGGGCCATGCGCGAGCTCAGCGCCGAGGGGCTGGTGGAACGGGTGCAGGGTTCTGGTACTTTTGTTTCCGAACAAAAATACCAGTCCACGCTTTTAGATATTAAGAACATTGCTACTGAAATTGAAGCTCGTGGCCATGTGCACCGCAGCGAGTTGCACCGGCTGGAGCGGGTGCGCGCAGGCGAGGCCCTGGCCGACTGCTTTGGTGTGCCGCCGGAGGCATGGCTGTTCCATTCGGTGGTGGTGCATTTCGAGAACGAGCGGCCCCTGCAGGTGGAAGACCGCCACGTCAACCCGGCGGTGGCGCCCGACTACCTCTCGCAGGACTTTGCCACCCAGACGCCCAACGCCTACCTGATGCGGGTGGCCCCGTTGCAGCGGGTGCAGTTCACCATCGAGGCCAGTGCGCCCACGCCCGCCGTGCGCGAGATGCTGGCCATGGCCGATGCCGAACCCTGCCTGGTGTTGCGCCGCCAGACCTGGTCGGCGGAGCAGGTGGCCTCGGTGGCGGTGATGTGGCACCCCGCCAGCCGTTACCAGTTCACCGGGGGTTTTTGATCACAGGCTGCTGTGGCCCCAGCCGGTGAGCTGCACCAGCCGCTCCAGCGCAAAGGCCCCCAGCACCGAGTTGCCCTTGGCGTCCAGCTCGGGCGACCACACCACCACCGACCCCACGCCGGGCACCACGGCCACGATGCCGCCACCCACACCGGTCTTGGTGGGCAGGCCGATGCGGTAGGCAAAGTCGCCCGAGGCGTCGTAGGCGCCGCAGGTCAGCATCAGGGCGTTGACGCGGCGGGCCTCGTCGGCGGTCAGCAGTTGCTCGTCGGGGCGGCCATCGCGGCCCAGGTCACGCCCGTCGTTGGCCAGGAACAGCGCGGCCTGGGCCAGTTGGGCGCAGGTCATTTCGGTGGCGCACTGGCGGCAGTAGTTGTCCAGCACCAGCTCGGGCGGGTTGTGGAAGTTGCCATGGCTTTTCATGAAGTAGGCCATGGCCATGTTGCGGTGGGCGGTGTCGCGTTCGCTGCGGGCCACGCGCGGGTTCCAGTGCAGGTTGGGCTCGTCGGCCAGGCGGCGCAGGGTGCCCAGCAGGGCGTAGTCCAGGTGGGCGTAGCGGCTGGTCAGGATGTCGGTGATGACCAGCGCCCCGGCGTTGATGAAAGGGTTGCGGGGAATGCCGTTTTCGGTTTCCAGCTGCACGATGGAGTTGAACGCCGCCCCCGAGGGCTCGCGCCCCACGCGCAGCCACAGGTCGTTGCCCAGGGCCTTGAGGGCCAGCACAAAGGTGAACAGCTTGGTGATGCTTTGCAGCGAAAACGGCACCTGCGCGTCACCCACGGTGTGGGTCTGCCCGTTGACCAGCGCCACGGCCATGCCGAACTGGCGTGGAGGCACTTCGGCCAGCGCGGGGATGTAGTCGGCCACCCGTCCCAGTCCATACAGGGCCTGTGCTTCGGAGTGGATGCGCTCCAGCACGGTGGGCAGGGTTTCGGGGGTGAATGCGGTGTTGGGCATGGTGGCGGGGATTCTAGGAAGCAAAGTCCCGCCGCTCATGCCTGCGCAGGGGGGGCGTGATGCGGGGCTTGCATGCAGAGGGGGGTGAAGCAGGATAATCGCGGGTTATCCCTCGGGTCCGTGTTCTCCCTGTCCGGTCGTCGACCAGCGAGCTGCCCATGAATCAAGAAGCCCCTGACACTGTCATCACCGCCGAGTCCACCCATTGGCTCGATACCCGGGTGGGCGACGTGTTTGCGCCGCATGTGCGGGTCCAGCTGGCGTGGACCGACATCGAGGCTGCGGTGCGTCGGGGGGCCATCGACCCGGCCCAGGCCCACGCCTTGTGGGCCGACTGGGCCGACCCCGGCAACCCGCGCCGGGTGCACCGCAACCACGCCACCGACGTGGACCGGGGGCCGCTGGACAAGCCGCGCTTTTCCATGGCGCATGTGCTGTATTACTTTGGCGGTCTGCTGGCCATGGGGGCCATGTCGCTGTTCATGACCTGGGGCTGGGCCGCGTTCGGGCCTTGGGGCAGCGCGGTGCTCACGGCGTTGTACCTGTGGGCCGCGCTGCGGGTGGCCACCCACTTGCTGCGCCGCGAACTGAACATTCCCGCCGGGGTGCTGGCCACGCTGGCGGTGACCCTGGTGCCCTTGCTGGTGTGGAGCGTGCAGGTGGGCCTGGGGTGGTGGCCCGACGGGGGGGCGCAGTCGTTCCGGTCGTTCCACACCCAGATCAACTGGCGTTGGGTGATGCTGGAGCTGGCCACGCTGGCCGCGGCGGTGGTCATGCTGCGCAACTACCGCTTGCCGTTCATGGTGATGCCCGTGGCGGTGGTGCTGTGGTACGCCAGCATGGACTGGGCGCACCTGCTGATGCAGAACAACGGCTTTGACTGGAAGCTGGTGCGCGACCTGTCGGCGGTGTTTGGCCTGGGCACGCTGGCCCTGGCCGTGTGGGTGGACTTGCGCACCCGCGTGGCGGCCCACCCTGTGGACCGGCAGGACTTTGCGTTCTGGCTCTACATCTTTGGCGCCCTCATGTTCTGGTGTGGTCTGTCCTTGCGCGACAGCAGCTCCGAATGGGGCAAGGCCGGTTACGCCGCCATCAACGTGGCGCTGGTGTTCTGGGGTGTGGCCATCAACCGCCGGGTGTTCACCGTGTTCGGGGGCATCGGGGTGATGGTGTACCTGGGTTATTTGTCCTCGCGGGTGTTTCACGACTCGCTGGGTTTCATGTTTGCGCTCACCCTGCTCGGTCTGGGTTTGGTGGCGGTGGGGGTGTGGTGGCAGCGGCACGAGCGTGAATTGCACGCTGCGCTGTCGCAGTGGTTGCCAGGCGGGCTCCAGCCCCTGGCCAGAGAGAGAGAAGCATGACGGTTTCCGCACGGGGGCGCTTGCCCCTGATCGACGCATTCAAGGCCGTGGCCTCGCAGCTCATCGTGCTGCACCACTTGGCTTTTTACGGGCCCATGACCGATTGGACCCACCGTTTGTGGCCCCGCCTGGTCACCTGGCTGAGCCAGGATGCCCGCATGGCCGTGCAGGTGTTTCTGGTCATCAGCGGTTTTTTGGCCGTGGGTTCTCTGGCCCCGCAAGGCGTGCTGAAGTTGCGCAACCCCTTGGCGGCGTTGGGTAAACGGTATGTGGGCGTGGCCTTGCCCTATGTGGTGGCCCTGGGTGTGGCCATGGCGTGCAGTGCGGTGGCACGGCAGTGGATGGTGCACGACAGCATTCCCGAGTCCGCCACCTTCAGCCAATGGCTGGCGCACGCCCTGCTGCTGCACAGCGTGCTGGACATCGATTCGCTGTCGGCCGGCGTGTGGTACGTGGCCATCGACTTCCAGCTGTTTGTGCTGCTGGTGGCGCTGCTCTGGCTGGGCCGCTGGGTGGGCCGGGGCACGGCCCCCTGGCTGAGCGTGGCGCTGGTCACCGCGCTGGGCGTGGCATCCATGCTGTACTTCAACCTCAGCGCCGACTGGGATGTGTGGGGCCTGTATTTCTTTGGCGCGTTTGCCGCCGGGGCGCTGGCCTACTGGGCCGCCGACCGCAACGCCCCCACCTGGATGGGGGTGTACGCCCTGGTCTGGGTGGCGGTGGCGGTGCTGGCGCTGGAGTTCCAATACCGCGAGCGGCTGGTGTTGGCCCTGGCTGTGGCGGTGGTGCTGTGGCTGGCGCGTCGGCAGGGGTGGTTGTCCACCTGGCCGCGCAGCGCGGTGCTGGGCTACCTGGGCCGCATTTCCTACGGGGTGTTCCTGATGAATTTCCCCGTCAGCCTGTTGGTCAACGCCGCCTTCACCCGCTGGGCCTGGGGTGTGCCCTGGGTGCAGACCGTGGGCGTGGCGCTGGCCTGGCTGGCGTGCGTGGCTGCCGGGGCCCTGTTCCACCACGCGGTGGAAACGCCCATTCGCCGCTGGCAAGGACAAATGGGGTCGTTCTGGTTACGTTTGGCAACGCTTTTCACGCGCAAAGCCTGAGCAAGCACACCATTTGGCGGTGAAATCCGGGCACGGGGCCAAGCAAGGCCCACAGCAAGGAGATTCACCATGTCACGCCTGCCCGAAGTCGGCTTTTCCGCCACCCCTGAGGTTCGCCCCGCCGCGGCCCGCCAGCGCGGCTCGCGCTGGTTGCAACTGGCGGCCTACGGTTTGATGGTGTGCGTGAGCGCCGTCATCCTGCAGCCCGCCCATGCTGGGCAGGTCAATTGGTCGGTGGGGCTGGTGTCGCCTGGGGCTGTGGTCAGCGTGGGCAACCAACCCCCGGTGTACTACGCGCCGCCCGTGGCCTATGCCCCCCCGGTGTACTACGCCCCGCCCGTGGTCTACACGCCGCCTCGTGTGGCGTACAGCCCGCCTCCCCAAGTGGTGTACCGCCCGCCGGTGGTGGTGCGCGACTGGGACGATGACCGCCGCCCGCACTGGCGTCGTCACCACCACCACCACCACGACGATCGCGGCTGGGACCGCCGTGACCGCGACGGCCGCTACGGCTACTGATTCCGCCCCTTAGGCTTTGCACTCCATCGCCCCTGGCCGCCGTTGGCGCACCAGGGGCGTATTTCGTCGCACAGGGGCTGCACCGCTGAGCCACCCCTCGCAGACTCACGGCACCGATTCACTTTCAAGGTGCTGTGATGAAACCCCTCCCGCTTTCCGTTGTTGCCCGTGCAGCCTGGCTGGCGACAGCGCTGCTGCTGGCACCCGCCGTGCACGCCGCGACCGATGCCCAGTTCCAACCCGCGTTTGAACAGTTCAACCGTGCAGCGGCGGGCGACACCGCCGCCATTGAACCCGCGGCGCAGGCGTTTGCCGACCTGTTGAAGGGCGAGCCCACCCACCCGGTGTTGCTGGCCTATGCAGGGGCGGCCACCAGCATGCGGGCCAACACCACTTGGCTGCCCTGGAAAAAGATGGGCTACGCCGAAGACGGCCTGGCCCAGTTGGACAAGGCGCTGGGCCTGCTGCAACCCGCCCACAACGCGCCGCTGCAGCGCGGCACCCCGGGGGTGCTGGAGGTCAAATTTGTGGCCGCCAACACCTTCCTGGCGGTGCCCGGCTTCATGAACCGCAAGGACAAGGGCCTGAAGCTGTTGAACGACGTGCTGGCCAGTCCCTTGCTGGCCCAGTCGCCAGTTGAATTCCAGAAGGCCGTGGCCGACGCGGCCAGTCGTGCCGGTCTGGGTGCAGGGCAACGCACCGGGGGCCCCCAATGACCGCGCCGGTGATCGAGCTGCGCGGCGTGCGCAAAACTTACCGCCTGGGCGAACACGTCATTCCCGCCCTGCAAGGGGTGGACCTGGCGGTGCAGCCCGGCGAGTTGCTGGCGCTGACCGGCCCTTCGGGCAGCGGCAAAAGCACCATCCTCAACCTGTGCGGCCTGATCGATTCGCCCGATGCCGGAGACATCGTGCTGGGTGGCCAGTCGGTGGTGGGGTTGGATGAAACCCGGCGCACCCTGCTGCGCCGTGACGCCCTGGGGTTTGTGTTCCAGAGCTTCAACCTGGTGCCGGTGATGACCGTGGCCGAGAACGTGGACTACCCGCTGTTCCTCACCGGCGTGCCCGCCGCCGAGCGGCGCAATCGGGTGGCGGCCCAACTGGCCGCCGTGGGCCTGCAGGACCACGCCCGCCACCGCCCCGACGCCCTGAG
>DASUON010000101.1:0-4611 GCA_036276615.1 Burkholderiaceae bacterium | reverse complement strand
GGTGGGCCTGGGCAGACGCCTGGGTCAGGCTGGCCATGGCCTGCTCCACCATGGGGCGCAGGGTGTCGCTGGCCTGCCGGGCGCTGGCGGCCAGGCTGTGCTCCAGCGAGCTGCCCACGCGCTCGGCCAACTGGGTGTAGGCCGCCGTGGCGTCGCGGTGAAACGTGTGTTGCTGCACCAGCAGCTGGTCGTTGAGCTGGGTGTGGCGGCGTTCCAGGCCGTCCATCAGCGCTTGCAGGCGCTCGGCAATCAGCGGCAGGGCCTGGGCCTGGGTTTGCAGGGCCAGCAGGGTGTCCTGGCGCTGCTGCGCGGGTGAGAACGGGCGCAACTGGCTGCCCATGCGGGCGTCCAGCAGGCGCACGGTCAACAAGCGCTCGCGGCGGCACAGGGCCGACAGCAGGCCCAGCATGGCGGACGTGGCCACCCCCGCCACCGAGGTGCCAAACGCCAACCCCAGCCCTTTGATGGGGGCGGCCAGCGCGGCACGGATGGCGTCCAGGTCGGTGGAGCCTTCCAGCGCAAACACCGCGCCCTTGA
Organism: Burkholderiaceae bacterium; assembly: GCA_036276615.1. Taxonomy (GTDB): domain Bacteria; phylum Pseudomonadota; class Gammaproteobacteria; order Burkholderiales; family Burkholderiaceae_C; genus UBA2334. Next base: position 4,074 of record DASUON010000101.1, on the reverse strand, counting down.
AGGTGGCCACCATGCCCAGGAAGGTGCCCAGCATGCCCAGCATGACCAGCAGCCCCACCAAGTAGGGGGTGAGGGTGGGCCCGGGCAGTGCCCCGCGGTCGCCGCCAATGCGCTGGCGCACGGGGCTTTGCAGGGCCTGCGGCAGGCGGGACAGCCAGGCGTCCAGGTCGGTCAGGGGCTGGGGCATGTCGGCCAGGGCGGCGCTCAGGCCCACCGTGGCCGCCCGGTGCTGCCACAGCTCAACGGTCCCCAGCACGTAGACCCCGGCCATGACCGCGGTCATCAGCAAGGCCATGGGGCTGGTGGCGACAAAACCCCAGCCCACCCAGGCCAGCGCGGCCAGGCCCAGGGCAAAAACAAGGGTGTGGAGGTGCTTGTGGTTCATGCGGTTTCCAAATTCGGGTGCGCGGGGCGGCGGCCCAGCGCGTGCTGCGCGGCTTCCACCAAGCCCACGATGGGTTGCAGGCGCGCTTGCAGCTCGGCGTGCAGCAGGGTCCGCAGGTCGTGCGTCAGGGCCGACGGTGCGCCCCCGGCCGCCTGGCGCTGGGCCAGGTGAGCGGGCAGGCTGCCCCACAGCCGGGGTTCGCGGGCCGACAGCAGCATCTGTTCCATCACCGCGTCCAGGGAGGCCAGGCGGCGCAGGTCGGGCGAGGCCTGCGCCAGCTGCTGGCGCACCAGGCTGCGCAAGGCCCCCAGCCGTTGGGTGAAGGCCCGCTGCACGCCCTGGTAGCGCTGGTTCAGCAGGGCTTGGTCGATGGTGGGGTCGGTGCCATCCAGGTCGTCGGCGGTGGCGGCGGCCACCAGGGCTTGCAGTTCGGCCTGCACCCGAGCCACGGCCTGGGCCAGGGCGTCGGGGTCCACCCGGGGGCGGGCCGCCGGGGCCATGCTGATGGGGGCCGCGCTCGCCGGGGCGGGCGTGGCCTCCAGGGCACGCAGCGAGGCGTTGAACCGATCGGCATCCAAGGCCCCCAGCCAGGGGCTCAGGCGCTGCGCCACGTCCTGCCGGGCCGCAGGCTCGTGGGCGGACTGCCGCCATTGCTGGAGCAGCAGGACCAATCGAGAGCGGTTGAGGCGGTGGTGCAGTGTCATCCCTGAAAGCAATCCGCCTGCGGCGGGCAAAACCGCGTATTTTCCTTCAGAAGCGCTGAAGCCCGGTCTGCGCCCCCGCCACGCGCTCCCTCCAGCACGGACCTAGGAAATGCCTTACACCAAGATCGGCACATCCCGATGGAGCTTTCCCGCACTTTGGCTCAACATGACACTGCAGCAGACCCTGCTGTCTGGATCACGGGCCACCACCATGGCTGACCGCCGCATCACCTTTCATCTCGGCAAAACCGAGTCTGATGGCTACCATTGGTTGTGTGCTGTGCCGCGGCACAGCATTCCCCTCACACTTCCCGCAGACGTTCGCGCGCCCGTGCGGGCTGTAACCCATGACCCGGATTGCCCACTGGTTCCGTGACCTGCCCATTGAGCACAAGCTCAGCACCATCACCAACTGCGTGGTGCTGGCTGCCTTGCTGCCGTTTGCAGGCATCACCCTGGCCTATGAATACCTCACCGTGCGGCGGGCCAAGGTGCAAGAGGTGCAAATCCAGGCCAACATCATCCGGGACAACACCGCTGCGGCCCTGGCGTTTCGGGATGCGTCTTCCGCCCGCGAAGTGCTGGACACGCTGCGGGCGTCTCCCGGCATTGTCCAGGCGGTGCTGACGCTGCCGGATGGCAGCGTTCTGGCCCACTACGTGCGCGAACCCGCTGCCCATGACCGCGCAGCGCCTGCGCTGCGCCATGTGGAACAGGCACTGGTCACCGGCACCGCCATCCAGGTGGAGCGGCAGGTGGAACTCAAAGGCCAGGTGGTGGGCTGGCTGCTGCTGGAGAGCAACCTCGACGCCTTGCACGAACGCATCAACCTGTATGCGCTGTTCATCACCCTGATCACCTTGGCCGCCCTGGGCCTGGCCCACGGCTTGGTCCGCCGCCTGATCGGCAGCATCACCCGCCCCCTGTCACGCCTGGTCAAACTGACCCACGACGTGGCCCGCCAGGGCGACTACACCTTGCGCGAGACGGTGGACAGCCGGGACGAAATCGGGGATTTGTCGCATGCCTTCAACACCATGCTGTCGCACATCCACGACCGTGACGTGCGCTTGCACCAGTTGGCCTACCGGGACAACGTCACGGGCCTGACCAACCGGCACTTCTTCAAGGAACGGGCTGAAGAGGCCATCAGCCGCGCCCAAAGCACCGGCAGCCGGTGCGGCCTGATGTTCATTGACCTGGACCGGTTCAAGGCGGTCAACGACACGCTGGGGCACGACATCGGGGACGAACTGCTGCAAGTGGTGGCCTTGCGGCTGAGCGCGCTGCTGCGCAGCAGCGACGTGATCTGCCGCATTGGCGGTGACGAGTTCGCGGTGATCCTCGAAAACATCCACGACCTGGCGTTTGTGTCCTCCCTGGCCGAGAAGATGGTGGTGGCAGCCACCGAAACGGTGCTGCTGCGGGGGCACAGCATCGGGGTGGGGGCCAGCATCGGCATCAGCGTCTGTCCTGACCATGCCACCACCATGTCCGACCTGCTGCGCTGTGCCGACCAGGCCATGTACCAGGCCAAAGCCCAGGGGCGCGGTCAATACTGCGTGTATGGCGGCCCTGCCGTTCCTGCTGGGGCGAACATGGTCGCCCACTGAAGACTTTAAGGTTTTTTGGCCTCCCGCGCTTTCATTGCTTGGTCTTATTGCTCTGATTTTTGATATTCCGCAGGCACCACGCCACCCAGCTGGTGCGTGAGCTGCGTGGCGGCTTGGCGCAACGCGTCCACCTGCGAGGGCTGCATGCGCGGCTCGGGCACCGTGAGGGTGAGCGCCCCCACCAGCTGCCCCCCCGCGTCCCACACCGGGGCCGAAATGCCCACCAGCCCGGGCACGCGGTCGCCGGTCAGCACCAGGTGGCCCTGGCGGCGGATCTGGTCGTACACATGCCCCGCCGCCCCTGAAAACGCCAGCAGCACCCGCCCCCCGGCCCCGCGGTCCAACGGCAGCACGTCACCCGCCCGAACGTGGTCGCGCAGCAACTGGGGCGAATCCACGCGGTACAGCACCAGCCGCTGATCGCCCTGGCGCACGTGCAGCGCCACGCTTTCCTGGGTTCGTTCCACCAGCGCCCGCATGACGGGCAAGGCCACCGCCTCCAACGAAAACGAGGCGGTGTACAGCGCCGCCAGCCGCGCCACCTCGGCCCCCAAGGCCCAGCGCCCATCCGCCGTGCGCTGCACCAAACGCCCGTGCGCCAGCGACGCCAGCAGGCGCAGGGCCGTGCTTTTGTGCAAGCGGGTGCGCTGCGCCAGTTCGGTGACGGACAGAGCGGCATCCCCCAGGCGGAACGCCGCCAGCAGGCTGACGGCACGGTCCACCGCCGCCGCGCCCCCCGGGCTGGCGTGTTCGTCGGCCACCGACGTTTGGGCTGATTTTTTGGGCATGGCAGGGTTTGACGACGGCACCCCAATCGCCTTAGGATTGAGTCATCTTACAGAATTCAGTTCCATCTTACAGAACAACCATGACTTTGCACACCCCCACAGCCCCGGTGCGCATCAGCGAAGTGGGCCCGCGTGACGGGCTGCAGAGCATCCCCACGGCCATGCCCACCGCCCACAAACTCGCCTGGATCGACGCCTTGCACACCGCGGGCCTGCGGGAAATCGAGGTGGGGTCCTTCGTTCCGCCCAAACTCATGCCCCAGATGGCCGACACGGCAGACGTGGTGCGCCACGCCCTCACCCTGCCCGGCCTGACCGTGATGGCCCTGGTGCCCAACCTGCGCGGGGCCCAGGCCGCCTTGGCCGCCGGGGTGCACAAACTCACCCTGCCGGTGTCGGCCAGCGCGGCCCACTCGCTGGCCAACGTGCGCAAAACCGTGGCCGACATGGTGGCCGAGGTGGCCCAGGTGGTGACCTGGTGCCGCGGACAGGCCCCGCAGGTGCAGGTGGAGGTGGGCATTTCCACCGCCTTTGGCTGCACCTTGCAAGGCAGCGTGCCCGAGGACGACGTGGTGCGCCTGGCC
>DASUON010000100.1:0-5890 GCA_036276615.1 Burkholderiaceae bacterium | reverse complement strand
CTGCAGGCCATCTGTGCCGACCTGGCGGCGCAGGGGGCCGAGGGCATCATCCTGGGGTGCACCGAGCTGCCGCTGATCCTGGGCGCCGATGACCTGGCCCTGCCGCTGTTCGACACCACCACGCTGCACGCCCTGGCCGCGGTGGACTTTGCCTTGGAGGCCCCGGTCCCGTGGCCCGAAGGCGTGCTGCCTGTGGAGGCGGTTGACACCGTTCATTGACGGTCCCGGCCTGTGCCGGGAGGGCGGCGGGCAACGACAATGCAGGGTTTAGCGTGCCAAGGTCGTTTCCATGAAAGTCATCCGCCTCAAACCCGGCAAAGAAAAATCCCTGCAACGCCGCCACCCTTGGGTGTTTGAAGGCTCCATCGCCAAAGGCAAGGGCGATTTGGGCGAAACCGTGCGGGTCGAGAGCGACACGGGCCAGTTTCTGGCCTGGGGCGCGTACTCGCCCAGCTCCAAGATCAAGGTGCGGGTGTGGAGCTTTCGGGAGACGGATCGCATCGATGCTCCGTTTTTCGAAGCTGCTGTCGCTTCATCTGTCAGCGCCAGAGCCTTTTTTGACATTCAAAGCAACGGCGTGCGCCTGGTGCACGGCGAAAGCGATGGCCTGCCCGGGTTGGTGGTGGACCGTTACGACGACATCCTGGTGGCCCAGTTCATGAGCGCCGGGGCCGACCGCTGGAAACAGGTGCTGGCCGATGCGCTGCTCAAGGCCACCGGCTGCCAGCGCCTGTACGAACGCTCGGACGGCGGCACCCGGGCGCTGGAAGGGCTGGAGCCCACCAAAGGCTGGCTGCGCGGGGCCGAGGTGTTGGGCGGGGCCACCGCCGTGGTGCTGCAAGAGCACGAATGGAAGCTGGCGCTGGACGTGGCCCAGGGCCACAAGACCGGTTATTACCTGGACCAGCGCGACAGCCGCCACCGCTTTGCGCAGATCGTGCGCCACCGCCGCTTCGAGCAGGTGCTCAACTGTTATTGCTACACCGGAGGCTTCACGGTGGCGGCGCTGGCGGGCATGCAGGCCGCGGGCATGCGCCGGGGTGAGGGGCATGTGACGTCCATCGACTCGTCCGGCCCGGCGCTGGATCTGGCCCGTCAGAACGTGGCCCTCAACGGCTTTGACCTGGCCGACACCACCTGGATGGACGCCGACGTGAACGCCAGCCTGCGCCTTTTTGAAAAAGAAGGCCGCCGCTTCGACGCCATCGTGCTCGACCCGCCCAAGCTGGCCCCCAGCGCCGCGCACATCGAGCGGGCGGCTCGGGCCTACAAGGACATCAACCGCCTGGGCTTCAAGCTGCTCAACCCGGGCGGTTGCCTGTTCACCTACTCGTGCTCGGGGGCCATGGGGGTGGAGCTGTTCCAGAAGGTGGTGGCCTCGGCCGCGCTTGACGCCGGGGTGGACGCTTTCATCACCGACCGCCTGGCCGGTGCCCCCGACCACCCGGTGGGCCTGGCTTTCCCCGAAGGCGAGTACCTGAAAGGCCTGGTGGTGATGCGGCGGCCCTGATTGCCGTACACTCGCGCCCGCTTTGGGCGTGCGCACCCGTTGCCCGCCTCGATTGCCCGCTGTTGTTCCTGAAAGTCGTTCCATGGCCCTCATTCCCGCCACCATCCTCACCGGCTTCCTCGGTTCGGGCAAAACCACCTTGCTCAAGCGGGTGTTGACCGAGGCCCATGGCCAGAAGATCGCCGTGATCGAAAACGAGTTCGGCGAAGAAAACATCGACAACGACATTTTGGTGGCCGACACCAACGAGCAGATCATCCAGATGAGCAACGGCTGCGTCTGCTGCACCATCCGCGAAGACCTGCGCAGCACGCTGCAACTGCTGGCCGCCAAGAAGCGCAAGGGCCTGCTGGACTTCGAGCGCGTCATCATCGAAACCACCGGCTTGGCCGACCCTGGCCCGGTGGCGCAGACCTTTTTCATGGACGACGAGGTGGCTGAGAGCTATTTGCTCGACGCCATCGTGACCCTGGTGGACGCCAAACACGCCGCCCAGCAGCTCAACGACCGCCAGGAAGCCCGCCGCCAGGTGGGCTTTGCCGACCAGATCTTCATCAGCAAGTCCGATCTGGTGTCGGCAGAAGACCTGGACGCGCTCACCCACCGCCTGAAGCACATGAACCCGCGCGCCCCCATCCAGACCGCGCACTTCGGCGAAGTGCCGCTGGCCAAGGTGCTGGACCTGCGGGGCTTCAACCTGAACGCCAAGCTGGACATCGACCCCGACTTCCTGAAGGAAGACGACCACGGTCATGACCACCACGACCATGACCACGAGCACTGCAACCACCCGTCGCACCAGCACGGGCATGGTCACGGGCACGGTCACCACCACCATCACGACGACGATGTGAAAAGCTTCGTCTACCGCGCCACCCGCGCGTTCGACCCGGCCAAGCTGGAAGACTTTCTGGGCGCCATCGTCAACGTTTACGGCCCGCGCATGCTGCGTTACAAGGGTGTGCTGTTCATGAAGGGCACCGACCGCAAGGTCATCTTCCAGGGCGTGCACCAGCTCATGGGCAGCGACCTGGGGCCCCAGTGGGCACCCGGGGAAGACAAGGTCAGCAAGCTGGTGTTCATCGGCATCGACCTGCCCAAGGACATCCTGGTGCAAGGCCTGGACCAGTGCCTGACATAATGCGGCGCTTCATTCATTGACCCGACGGGGACTGCCATGCTGTTCGTCTCGCTGTTGCAGGGCCTGGGCTTGTTTCCGGGCAAGGCGGCTGATCCGGCCAAGCAACAGGCATTGGACGTTCAAAAAGCGCCACAGTCACCGTCACGTCAGCCCAGTCGGGGTATAACCCGAAAGGACGCCGAACCCAGCCCGGTTGGCGCGGTACAACGACAGAGGAGACCGGCAGTGAAGAAGACCGTGGCGGCAGCGCCCACCCAGCCCAAGGCCAAAGCCAACGTCAAAGCACCGGTCGCCGAGGTGCCGGTCCCCGCGGCACCGGTCCCTGTGGTCCCCACCGCCAAAGCCAAGGCCCCTGTCAAGACCGCCACCTCAGCCAAGTCGGCCACGCCCTCACCCGCCAAGCCCATCGCCAAAGCCAAGCCTGTTCAAAAGAAACCGCCCGTTGTCACCTCGCCACCCGCACCTCAGCCGGTGCCCCCCCCGTCGGTGGCTCCCGCCCCGAAAGCGGGGGTTGATGTGGCTCCAGTGACCCGAAGGGGTGGGGCACGCAAGGCCGCCGCGGCCCCTCTGCCCACCCCTCAACCCGTCCCCAGTCATTCCCCCGACGCCGCCAAGGCGACGTTTTCTCCCATCCATCAACGTGTCATGACCGCTCCCGTGCATTCCCCGGTTCGCAAAGACCCCAAACTCGCCAACAACTGGAAGACCAAACCGGTGGACCAGCTCACCGACGAAGAGGTGCTGGCCATGCCCGAGGCCGAGTACATGAACGACGCCCAGATGGCGTTCTTCCGACTCAAGCTGGTGCGCCTGAAAGAGGACATCCTGGCCAACGCCGGTGAAACCACCGAGCACCTGCGTGAGGACACCGTGGTGGTGCCCGACCCCGCCGACCGCGCCACCATCGAAGAAGAACATGCCCTGGAGCTTCGCACCCGCGACCGCGAGCGCAAATTGCTCAAGAAGATCGAGCAGTCCATTGCCCGCATCGACGCCGGTGACTACGGCTACTGCGACGAAACCGGTGAGCCCATTGGTGTGGGTCGCCTGTTGGCCCGACCCACCGCCAGCCTGTCGCTGGAAGCGCAGCAGCGGCGCGAACTCAAGCAAAAGATGTTCGGAGACTGAAGGCCCGTCGCTGACCGTGGCCCCGCGTTGAACCCATGTCCAAAGACACGTCACCCGCCGGTTTGTTTTCCAAGGTTGTGCAGTTCGTGCGCCATCCCGCCACGAGCTGGGGCGACCTGGACACCGTGTCTGAGCAACGGGACAACTACAGCAAGCAAGCGCTCAAGGAGATGATTGAGCGCAAGCGGCGCAACGACTTCGTGCGCAAGCGCGAGTTCGACATGCTCCGCAAGCTCAGGGCCAAGTCGGGCAGCACCGATGTCGGCCAGCGGGGGCGGCCATCGTTCTTCCAAAGCAGTTATTCGTCCCGGCCCGACGACCGGGCGGGCACGCTCAAGAAGATCGACGAGATCGAGGCCCAGATGTCCATGCAGTGGTGGAAAACCAAGCAGCGCGACAGTTCGGGTCACACGGTGCAGAACACGCAGGCCCAGCCTTCCCGTTTGCCCGCCCAGGAAACCCTCAGCACCACACAGGCGTACGGAACCACCGAGCCCGTCAACGAGGCACATGCCGTGGCACCCACCGTGCCCATGACGCTGCCGCCGCACACCGCCGAGCCCCTGGAAGCCGCCAAACTGCCGCTGGATGCGCCGATGCTGGCGCCGGAGGCCGGTCCCACCAAACCACCGGGTTTGAGTGAGCGGCGCGAGGATTCCGGATTCTCGGTGTCCAATTTCTCGGCTTCCAAGTTCTACGCCATGGATGTGGCCGAGCTGGCCATGGACCCTGAAATCGAGGAAGCCGCCATCCGTTTTGCCAGTGGCGACCAGGCCGCCACCGAGCAGGGCCTGAAGGAAGTGCTGTCGCGCAAAGGCGTGGGGGGCACCGCCGACGAATGGCTGGCCTTGCTGGACCTGTACCGGGCCACGGGCCAGTCCGAAGCGTTCGAGACCCATGCGCTGGACTTTGCCAACCGGTTTTCGCGTTCGGCCCCGCAGTGGTTCTCCATGCCCGAGGAGGCCGCGGCACGGGTGGCGCAGGTGGATGCCTCCACCGTCCAGACGCGGGCCACCTGGGTCACCGAGGCCGACCTCGACGTCCACCTGGTCACCATGATGACCAAGGTGCTGGAGCGCACGCCCCCGCCCTGGGTGCTGGACTGGACGCCGTTGCAGTCCATCCAGCCTGCGGCGGTGGTGCGCCTGGCCCGCCTGTTCAGCGGCTGGGCCGAAGCCTCCATGGACTTGCGCTTCCTGGGCGCGGGCCAATTGCTGCAGGTGTTGGGACAGATGACGCCGTCGGGCGACCGGTCGGCCGATCGCGCCGCGTGGGACTTGCACCTGGCGGTGCTGCGCGTCATGAACCTGGCCGAAGACTTCGAGCTCAAGGCGCTGGATTTCTGCGTGACCTACGAAATCTCGCCCCCCGCCTGGGAAGTGCCCCGCTGCCAGTTTCATGACCTCAGTGCCGAGCCCCTGGGCGTGGTCAGTGCAGCACCGGCAGAGCCCCCGGTGCTCACCGACTTTGTGCAAAGCCGCCGTCAAGGCTTGTTCTCGGGGCGCAAGGCGGGCCAGCAAGACCCGATGGCCACCTCGTCGTTCAGCTTCACCGACTACGCCCAAGGCGAGCTGGTGGGCGAACTGTTGGGGGACCCATCCCGCCAACTGGAGGCGCTGGATGCGCTGATGACCGACGCCATGGTGCGGGTGGTGTCGTGCAAATACCTGATCCGGGTGGATTTTTCTGCCGCTGGGGCCATCCTCAACTGGGCGTCTGGCCATGTGGCGGCGGGACGGCAGGTGCGGTTCATTGACGTGCACCGGCTCATTTCGGCGTTCTTCCACGTCATCGGCATCACCGAGCACGCCGAGGTGGTCACCCGCGACGACTGACGCCCCTCGCGCGCGTCAACCCTTGTTTTCCAACCGAGCGCACCCACGTGGGGGGCTCCGCTTTTTTGTTCACGGTTTTTCTCCATGGAATCTTTTCACGGCACCACCATCGTCTGTGTTCGCCGCCAGACGCCCGACGGGGTGCAGGTGGCCATTGGCGGTGACGGCCAGGTCACGCTGGGCCACATCGTCGTCAAGGCCAGCGCGCGCAAGGTGCGCAAGCTTCACAAGGAGCAGGTGCTGGCCGGCTTTGCCGGCGCCACCGCCGACGCCTTC
>DASUON010000099.1:0-3742 GCA_036276615.1 Burkholderiaceae bacterium | reverse complement strand
GGGCTGGGCAGCCCCAGCGTCATCGTGGTGGGGGACGTCATGCAGGGGCTGCTGGCGCTGTCCAGCCACACCGAGGCCCTGCAAGACGGCGCCTCTGCCCCGTCCGTGGCCGCCCGCGCGGTGGCGTGACCGCACCGCTTGTCAGACTTTCCTGACGGCAAAATCCACCTCCCCTGATAGCCCCGGCCCCAGCAGCTGTGGGACCCTGCTCAGGCTCGGGTCTTCTTGTGCTCATGCTGTCAAGACGCCCGGCCCGCCCCCGATGAGCCGACGGAAGCCTTGAACGTGAACTTCGCCCCCACTGCCACCCCAGCCGGACGCGCTGACCCCGCGTGGTCCCGCCATGCCCCCAGCCTGCCAGGGGTGGTGTTCACCCTGAGGCGCGATGCCAACGGCCACCTGTCCCTGCCCCTGGCCGCAGGTCGCCTGGACTGGCTGCCCGACCTCACGCCCGAGCAACTGGCCCAGGACCTGACGCCCCTGCTGCAACGCTGCGACGCCACCGATGTGGCCCAGATGCGGGCCGCGCTGGACCGGTCCGCACACACCGCATCGCCATGCGAGTTCCGCCTGCGGTCGCGGCACCCGGCCACCGGCCCGCGGCATTGGCAGTTCCACGCCACCCCGGCCCCGGCGGACAACGACCCCACAGCCCTGGAGTGGCACGGGTTCTGGAGCGAAGCCCCCTGCTCGTCCGGACGCACCGCGGCACCTGACCCTTGTCAGGGCTGCGACCCCCACCTGCGCACCGTGCTGGACCACCTGCCGTTTGCCGTGTGGCTGAAAGACCCCGATGGCCGCCTGCGGGTGGTCAACCAGGCGTTTGCCGATTGGGTGGGAATGGACTCGCCCCGCAAGGTGGAAGGTCTGTTCGACGCCGACCTGTTCCCCCCGGAACTGGCCGACCGCTACCTGACGGGCGATCGCGAGATGATGGCCACCGGACAAGCCATGCACTCGCAGGAGCCTTACATCACCCCCCAGGGCGACAGCCGCTTCATCGAGGCCTGGAAGACTGCACTGCGCATCAACGGCCACATCGTGGGCACCGTGGGCTTTCTGCGGGACATCACCGAGTCCAAACAAACCGAACTGCGCCTGGCCGAAACCCACCAACGCCTGCGCAAGGTGCTGCACACGCTGCCCGACCTCGTCTGGCTCAAGGACCCGAACGGCACCTACCTGGGCTGCAACCACGCCTTTGAAGAGTTCTTTGGGGCCAAGGAGGCCGACATCGTCGGCAAGACCGACCACGACTTCGTCAACGCCGAGCTGGCCGACTTCTTCCGCCAGAAGGACCAGGAGGCCATCGACGCCAACGACGTCTGCATCAACGAAGAGTGGGTGACCTACGCCGGCACCGGCCAACGGGTGCTGCTGGAGACCCGCAAGGTGCCCATACACGACACCGACGGCACGGTCACCGGGGTGCTGGGCATCGCCCGGGACATCACCACCCGCAAGCAGACCGAACAACAGCTGGCCGACGCCCATTGGCTGCTGCACAGCGTGCTGCAAGGCATTCCCGACCCGGTGTGGATGAAGGACCCCCAAGGGGCCTTCATCATCTGCAATGCCGGGATGGAGCGGCTGTTGAACGCCAAGGAAAAAGACATCATCGGCAAAACCGATGCCGACTTCCTGGACGCGGAACTGGCCGAGCTGTTCCAATCCAAAGACCGCACCACGCTGGAATTGAACCAGCCCACCCTCAACGAAGAATGGTGGACGTTTGCCGACACCGGCGAACGCGCCCTGATGGAAACCCGCAAGGTCCCCGTGAAAAGCCACGACGGGCAGGTGCTGGGCGTGCTGGGCGTGGCCCGCGACATCACCCTGCGCAAACACATCGAGGAAACCCTGGCCAAGCGGGAAATGGAATACCGCAGTCTGGTGGAAAACACCCCGGACACCATTGCCCGCTTCGACCGCAACCTGCGGCGCACCTTTGCCAACCCGGCCCTGGCGGCGTTTTACGGGCAGAGCATTCCCAACCTGCTGGGCAAGAAGGCCATCCAACTGCCCGGCGGCTCGGTGGGTGAATACATCGAAACACAGCTGATGGCCATCCTGTCCACCGGCCAGCCCACGGAGTTTGAATACGCCTGGACCAACCAGGAGGGCGTTCAAACCCTCAACCTGGTCCGGGCCACCCCGGAATACAACCACCAGGGGGCCATCGAGAGCATCCTGACCGTCGGGCGTGACATCACGGAATTGCACCAATTCCGCCAGAAGATCCACCAGATGGCCTATTTCGACCACCTCACCGGCCTGCCCAACCGTTCGTTGTTCAACGAACGCCTGAAACTGGTGGTGACCGACGCCCTGCAGCACGGTCGCAGCGCCGGGGTGATGATGATCGACATGGACCGCTTCAAGATGGTCAACGACACCATGGGCCACGGGGCGGGCGACGAACTGCTGCGCCAGGCCGCCCATCGGTTGACGCAAAGCGCCCGCAGCTACGACGTTGTGGCCCGCCTGGGCGGGGACGAATTTGCCATCCTGCTCCCCGAAATCCACACCGAAGCCGACCTGAGCCATGTGGCCGAAAAAATCCTCACCCTGTTCGGCGAGCGTTTTGTGCTGGAGGGCAAGGACATCTTCATTTCCTGCAGCATCGGCATTGCCCTGTGCCCCCACGACAGCCACACCGAGCGCGACCTGCTGAAGTACGCCGACTCGGCCATGTACCACGCCAAGAAGTCGGGCAAGAACACCTTCCGCTTCTACGACCGCAACCTGACCAAAGTGGCCCAATCCCGCCTGGCCATGGAATCGGACCTGCGCCAGGCCATGGCCAAGCGGGAACTGACCCTGCACTTCCAGCCCAAGGTGTGCCTGCAAACCGGCGATGTCACCGGCTGCGAAGCCCTGATCCGCTGGCACCATGCCCAAAACGGCATGGTCCCGCCCAACCAGTTCATCCCCATTGCCGAAGAGTCCGGGCTGATCGTGGACATGGGCCGCTGGGTGCTGCAGGAAAGCTGCCTGATGGCCGCGGCGCTCAACACCGCCGACACCCGCCCCTGCAAAGTGGCCATCAACCTGTCCCCGCGGCAGTTCCAGTCCCCCGACCTGCTGGCCACCATCCGCGACACCCTCGCCGCCACCCAGTGCCAGCCCGCCTGGATCGAGCTGGAAATCACCGAAAGCCTGCTGCTGGAGGAAAGCACCGACATCCTCCACACCTTGGAGGCTTTGCGGGCCATGGGCATCACCATGGCCATTGACGACTTTGGCACCGGTTATTCGGCCCTGAGCTACCTCACCCGCTTCCCCATCGACACGCTGAAGATCGATCGCTCGTTCATCAACTCGGTCACCACCGACGCCTACCGCGCCGAGCTGGTCAAGGCCATCCTGTCCATTGCCCGCTGCCTGGGCCAGGAAGTGGTGGCCGAAGGCGTGGAGACGGTCGAACAAGCCAAGTTCCTGGCCGCCCACGGCTGCCAGACGGCCCAGGGCTACCTGTTCAGCCCGGCCATTCCCTCGGAGCAGTTCCTCCGCCTGCCCCCGCAGCTGCAGGCCAGCGTCGCCACAGGGCTCTGAAGCGTCAGCCCTGCCGTGGTGCGGGCAAACGTGCAGGAGCGTCGTCCGAGGTCCGGAACGAGGCCACGGTGGACACCAGGTCTTCGGCCAGCCCCTTCAGGCTGGCGGCTGACGCAGCAATTTCCTCCACCAGGGCGGCGTTTTGCTGGGTGGCATGGTCCATGCCCGACATGGCCTCGCACACCTG